>JAYUAV010000149.1:0-8145 GCA_043741175.1 Verrucomicrobiota bacterium | reverse complement strand
CTTTTATGAGTTTCTGAGTTTCGGCTTAATTCAAATACGCTCTTCCGTCTCTCCATCCTTAATTCAATGGCAGTGATTCTTTACCCTCACCCGTTTGTAATCACACGCTCACACCCAACCCGCCGGAATTGAGACTTGCCATGCTTCGCTCTCGGACATAATTTTTTCCACGGTTAAACGACAACCTAAAAAAATTTATGGCTGACATCGCAAACAAATACGCAGAGAACGTGGGCGGCAAATACTTCGTGGACAATCAGTGCATTGACTGCGATCTCTGCCGCGAAACCGCTCCCGATAATTTCAAACGCAACGACGACGGCGGCTACTCCTTCCTCTACAAGCAGCCTGAATCCCCCGAAGAAGAAGCCCGCTGCGTCGAAGCCAAAGACGGTTGCCCCGTGGAAGCCATCGGCGACAACGGCTAAACGCACACGATATCAACAACCCCTGCGACTCACGAGTTGCGGGGGGTTGTTTTAACCTAGAACCCGCAGTTCATACCACGGATGGACGGCGCACAGTTGAACACGGATAAGAAGGCATTGGATGCGGCACGACTCGTTGACCCAGCGAGTGAAACTCATTTCTGGTCTCGAATCCGTGTCCATCCGTGGTTTAATTGGGTTCTTCCCTGTTTTCGGCGAAGCCGCAAATGCCTGATGAGAAATTGTTGAGCGGTGTCCCAGAATTCTCCATCGCCCTTTCGGGAAAGGGCTGGAGTAAAGCATGAGGGGCGAAACCGTGGTAACGAAATCAACGTCCGAGCTTTGCTGAAGCCTTCAACACTTTCACCGCAGGTAATCCATCAGCGAGAGATTCATCGCGCGGGCACCGCTTTGGAGTGCGGCTTCGTAGGCGGTTTGTGTCTGGCTCAATTTCACCAATGTCTGC
The DNA here is from genome assembly GCA_043741175.1 of Verrucomicrobiota bacterium. Taxonomy (GTDB): domain Bacteria; phylum Verrucomicrobiota; class Verrucomicrobiia; order Limisphaerales; family JADLHS01; genus JADLHS01. The sequence continues at coordinate 7,251 of JAYUAV010000149.1, read as the reverse complement.
GAGAGATCGGCGTCCACTTCCTTTGACACTTGTGTTTCGATGGAGATGCCGCGCTCGCGAGTCATGGCCTCCGTCGCTTCGAGGCGGGCTTGGATGGCGCCGTTGGAGCTAATGTGGTAAAGGATGTTTGATTCGTCATTGGCGAGTTCGGTTCTGTTCGCCGTCACGCCCGCGATGTTCCCGGCTAGGAGATTGTTCTGGAGCGAGATCAGGTGGTTGAACAGGTCTGCACCCGAACGGCTGTCCGTGACCAATCCGCGCGGGCCTGCGCCCGTGGTGTTTTCGCCAAGGGTTTGCGTGGTGATAGTGACGCCTTCGGAAATTTCTGTTTCTGAGAGCGAGATATTACCCTGATACGCCACGCTGGTGACGTTGTTGTTGGCGTCGAGCGTCATGACGAATGGCGGACGGTCTGCAATGGTTCCACCAAAGACGGCGTCGCCGCGATTCGTGGCGTTCATGACGTGAACGGCCTGCTTGATCATTTCGGCGACTTCCTTCGCGTAAAATTGAAGTTCCTCCGGCGATTTCAAATCATCCACCTGCGTGGCGATTTCCCCGGCGCGGTCTGAAAGTTTTTTGACCCCCTTGATGCCGTTGAACGACGTCTGCGCTAGCTCAAGCTGCCGCGCGATGTTGCGGGAGTATTGACCCGTGGAGCGGAATTCGGAATTCAGATCAAGCACTCGGCGCAACGACACAGGATCGTCCTCCGGCAAACGAACCCGCTGACCCGTGGCAGCCTGGCTTTGCAGGCGCGTCTGGCGCACAGCCAGGTTGCCAAGCTGGGTGATGAGCGTGTCTGAGAATGAGTTGGCTGATACGCGCATAATTCAATTCGTTATTAAGCTCACCGCTTCATGTTCACGAGTGTATCGAGCATTTCATCCACGGTGGTGATCAATCGTGCGGAAGCCTGGAACGCCTTTTGGAATCGCGTCAGATCGGTCATCTCTTCATCAAGCGAGACGCCACCGATGGAATCACGTTGGGCGTGGAGCATGTTGTCCACCGTGTCTTGATTGGCGAGGTCGTTGTTGACGGTGGATAATTCCTGACCGAACGCCGCCACCGTCTGGCTGTAGGCCTGCATCAATGTCTGGCCGGAAATAAATTTCCCTTGTGACAATTGTGCGAGTGCGAGTGCCACCTGGTTGTCGCCCGTGGCACCGTTGACGCCGGACGCTTGGATCAATGAAGGATCGTTGACCAACACAGACCTCACAGTGATGTCTCCGGCAGTTGATCCGGCGAAGAAATCCTCACCCGTTGTGCCACTCAAACCAAATCCTCCGCGATGAATGCTGTTGACCTGCGCCATCAAAGTGCTGGCGATGTTGTTCATCGAGGTGCGGATGTCGCCGACTACGACATCGCGCGCCTGAATTGTGCCTTGAATGCTGCCGCTGGTGAGTGACAGGGGCGAACCGGAGCCAGCAGCGCGGATGTATGTGTTGCTTCCGATGCTGTAGGTTTCAACTCCCTCTACAACTTGATTGTTCGTGATCACGTCCGCGCCGCCGATGGCAACATTGATCGCGCCACCTGAACCGTTGGACAAATCCACCTTTACATACTTCGCGAGTTCTTCGATCTGCGCCTGACGCATATCTCGTAGATCGTTGGCTGTGCCGCCGGAGATGGCTTCCATGCGGGTGATCTTGTCGTTGAGCGAAGCAATGTTCGTAAGCGTTCGATTGACCATGAGCACGTCTGACTCGATGGTGCGATTCAATTGATTACTAAGTTCGCCGAGGCGCGAGTCCAGTTGCCTGAACTGTGAAGCGAGGCTCTCTGCCTTCATCATCAATGTCTGACGCTCGGCCATCGAGGTCGGGTTGGAGGAGAGACTTTGGAATGCGTTAAAAAACTCGCCCATACTGTCCGCGAGGCTGTGTCCGCCGCCGACGCCTTGCGCGGCTGTGGCGCCTTCGGCACCGCTGGCCATGCGATCAATCTGCGTGCCCAGTGCGGCTTGTGCGTACTGCAACGCAGTCTGTTTGGCCTGCAACATTCCATGCGAACTCGCCTCCGCTTGAATCTGATTATCCAAAATCGAATTCCGCATGGAGATGATGTTGGTGACTTCCGAACCCGTGCCTTGCGGTCCGACTTCGCTCTCGACGGTGATGGATGTGGAGATGGCGACGCGTTGGCGGGCGTAGGCGGGATTGCTGACGTTGGCGAGGTTCTGCCCCGCCACTTCCACGCCAGCCCGCTGCACGCCCATCGAGCGTGCGCCCATGTTTAATACGCCAAAGAGTCCTAGCATAATTATCCAATCGCTTGATACATCGCGTGCGCCGGGAAGTTACCGCTGGTGACGCTTCCGTTGCCGGAATAAACCGGGCTGCTGCTTCCAGGCAACAGATTACTGAGCAACCGACTCATCAACTCCAGCGAGCGACACAACAACAGATGATTCTGGCGCGAACGTTGATGGATGCGTCCGAGTGATTCGTTGTTCTCCTGAACCAGCGCAGTGACGAGCGGACGATAATTCACCGGCAGCTTGGGGATGATCTCGGCAAACGTCGCGTCGCTGGCGAAGCCGAGTGAGCGGGCGACTTCGGCCTGCAATTCAACGCGCGTCTTGCGCGTCATCTGCATCGCCTGGCTCTGGACCTCGATCCCGGCGGTGGCTTCGAGAAGATTCTCGGACGCGCGCGTCATCACATGATCCTGTTGCTGGTCGAGTCGAGCGAGCATCTCGCCGTACTGCTGTAATTCTTCACGCAGCGCGTGGATCAATTTTTCTAGTGCTTCGTTCATGGTTTAAGTTCGCCCGCAGCGGGCGCGTGATCGGTTTTGAATTCGTGTTGCAATTGTTTCGCCAGACTCCGCGCCAGTCCGAACGCCCCAGAGCGGCTGATGCTGTCGGCCAGCGCGTTTGTGATCATGTCCTTGTAGATGCCGTCGGAGGACGACTCCGGTTCTGTGTCTGACGCAAAAGTCTTCTTGGTAGCGTCCGTGAGAATCTGCCGGAGCATCACGGCTTCAAACTCACGGCTTACTCTCTCCACCTTCTGCTTCTCACTCACATTGGAATTGCCAGCCAGCTTCTCGATCTGGAGATCGGCGGCATTGATGTTTGGTTTGAGAGCGGAGATTTCCATGTTCGTTCAGCGTCAGCGCATGATGAGTTCGGCCTGCAATGCTCCCGCCTGTTTCATGGCTTGAAAGATCGCCATCATGTCGCGCGGCGTCACGCCGATGGCGTTCAATCCAGAGGCGACCTTCTCAATCGTCGGCATCTCCGGCATCACGACAAAGCGCGCCTTCGTTTCTTTCACGTTCGTATCTGTGCGCGTCGTCACTGCCGTAGAACCCGTCTGGCTGAATGCGCCGGGCTGCGAGACTTCATCCGTGTTGGCGATGGTGATGGTCAGTTCGCCGTGAGACACAGCGCACGGCGCGATGCGGATGCGCGTGGTGGCGACGATGGTGCCGGTGCGTTCGTTGACGATGATGCGGGCGGGAACATCCGGTTGCACTTCGATGGCTTCCACGAGCGAGATGAATTGCACGGGAGATTTCTCATGACCTTCCGGCACACGGACGCGGACGGAAGTGGAATCAACCGCCTCCGCGCTGTTCGTGAACACCAGATTCACGGCGGCGGCCATTCTCGCCGCTGAAGTGAAGTCAGGCTCGCGCAAAAGCAGTTCGATAAAATTATTCCGCACGATCTCGGTGGGAATTTCACGTTCCACCAAAGCACCTCCGGAAATCTGCGCCACTGTGGGATGATTCTTCTGCACGTTGCCGCCGCCGTTGCCACCGATGAATCCGCCAACGGCCACCGTGCCCTGCGCCACGGCATAAACTTTTCCGTCCGCACCCATCAACGGCGTCTGCAACAGCACGCCGCCTTGCAATGACTTCGCATCGCCGAGAGCTGAGATGGTCACATCGAGTCGAGTGCCGTTTTTCACGAACGCCGGAATCTCGGCGGTGATCATGACGGCTGCCACGTTCTTGGACGAGAGCGCGGCGGCGGGGACGTTGACGCCGAATCGTTGAAGCATGTTCGCCACACTTTGAATCGTGTAGATGGGATTCTTGTCACCGTCGCCCGCGAGACCGGTGACGATGCCGTAGCCGACGAGTTGGTTCTCCCGCGCCCCGGCGATCATCGTCAGGTCTTTGACGCGTGAGCCGACGGCAAAAGATTTAACCGAGAAACCCAGCAAGCAGAGGAACGAAACTAAACGGATAAAGGGTCGCATGATTTGCGCGAGCGGAGCGCGGCGTTCAGGCCGCTTCAACGTACAGAGCGAAAGCGGACTGGTTGGTTCTTGGGCTAGGTCACAATGGACGTTGAAGCGGGCTGAAGCCCGCGCTCCGGCACTTGATTGCTCGGAAACTGATGTGATCGCGGCGAGTCGCATGATGTTCAGATCAGAACGGAGTGACTTTTTCCCAGACGCGAGTGAACCAGCCTTTGCGCGTGTTGTCGGAGATCGTGCCGGTGGAGACGTATTTGATCGTGGCATCGGCGATGTTGTAACTGTAAAGCGTGTTGTTCGGCGCGATGTCTTCCACGCGCACCACGCCGCGCAGCACGGCTTCCTGGGTTTCACCCGCGAACGAAGTCGAGCGACGACCTTCCAGCACGAGATTGCCGTTGGGTAAAACATCCATGACGCGAACAGCGATCTTGGCGGTGATCTTTTCCGAATTGCTCACCTTGCCGCCGCCGTCAAAATCCTGTTTCGCGCTAAGATTCAACGCCGGGAATTGTCCGTTCTTGGTCAACAGTCCGCTCGCCGCAGGGCTATAAAGAAACTTCGCGATGCTCGCGTCTATGCTGGATTTCTTTGCGGTGGAGGTGGAGTTGTCCTTGGATGCGGTGTTGTTTTCCTGAACGAGGATTGTGACAAGATCGCCAACGGCGCGAGCGCGCTTGTCGGCGATGATGGCGTGGGACGAATCAGCTTTCCACAGCGACTGCGCCGGGAGAGAAATTGAGGCCATCAACAGCACCGCATAAACAACTCCACGAACGAGCCGCGATAGGATTTTGGATTTTGAATTATCAGAGAGTGACATGGATGGTTTCCTCATTTTGAACTTTTCCTCGAAACTCGCGTTTCGATTTCAGGTTGCGGATACGGATGGTTTGACCGGGCAGACCGTCTTCAAGGATTTCGACTTTCACAGAAAGCGTCAGCGCGCCGTCTGTGACAATGGCGTCAGCAATCTTTCCGCGATGAACAATCGGACGCAGCCGCAACGAGCGCGACGTGAGAGCCATCCCAGCGGGGATATTCTCGCCGAGTTCCAAGAATGGATTATCCAGTTCAACCGTGGTGAGCGCATCGCGCAGTGCCAGCATGTCACGACGTTCGCGGGAAAGATCGGCATCGCGCACCAACTGGCCGCGCTTGAGTCCGGAGCTGGCCACATAAACCTCACGCCAGATGTTGGCCGTGACAGGAATCTGCCATGTGCCTGCAACCTCATCTCCAGCGCGAAGCTCAAAACGCGCGATGAAATTCGCCGTCACACCGGTGGACGGGAGTTCGAGCATCTTCACCGTGAGCGGTTCATCAATGACGATGGACGCGGGAACGGGGCGCGAGAAACGCAGTTCGAGTTCGCCACGATCCTTCACATGGTTCTGTTGCAGTGACGCGACGAGCAATTCCTTGATCTCGGATTCCGTGAGCGCGCGCGTGCGGCGGGAAATTTTGACCTGCGCTGCGCCGCTCCAGTTCGTGCTGACGAGTTCGGGAGCGGATTGCTGGAGCAGGTCGTTGATTTGCGCCGTGGTGAAAGTCAGGGCGCGATTGGCGACCGGCGCGGATGCGAGGCGGATATGGGGAGTTTCCGCCGTCGCACCCGCGACGATCTGGTCCAAATGGATTCCCGTCGCGTCCACTTGTACTGCGGGGAGCAGTGACCACCCAAGTGGCTCGACCGCCGCAGCGGCAGTGAGCGTGAGGCCTAGTGACAGGCAGGGTTGGCAGAGGAATTTTGCGACGGGAAATTTCATCAGCGGATCATGTTGTTGCTGAGTTGCATCATTTCGTCGGCGGCTTGCACCGCTTTGGAGTTCACTTCGTAAGCGCGCTGCGCCACGATGAGATTCACCATTTCTTCGACGACTTTGACGTTCGACATTTCAAGGAAGCGTTGTTGCAGACTACCGAAGCCGCTCTCACCGGGATTGCCTGCTTCCGCAGTGCCAGAGGCAAGCGTCTCGCGATACAAGTTGCGCCCGATGCTTTCGAGGCCGGACGGGTTTGCGAACCGCACGAGTTGCACGCGGAAGGACTGAGAGCCGTTTGCGCTGGTCGTCGTCACTTCACCGGTGGACGCGATGGAAATGTTTGTTGTGCCGTTGGGGATGGGTTGAAATCCGCCTTGCAACACAAGTCCATCGCTCGTGGTGATGCGACCGTCCCCGGCCTGTTTCAACGCACCATCACGAGTGAATGCACGTGATCCATCGGGGAGTTGCACTTCAAAGAAACCATCGCCATCAATCGCCACATCCAACTGCGCGCCGGTGTTCGTAAGCTCGCCCGTGGAAAATATTTTGGAGGTCGAGACCAGGCGCGAACCGTGACCGATCTGCACGCCAGTGGGAACCGTGTTGCCGCCGCCTGCATCTGAACCCGCAGCGCGTTCCGTGGAATAAAGCAAATCCTGGAACTCCGCCTTGTTCTTTTTGAAGCCGGTCGTGCTGACGTTCGCAAGGTTGTTCGCGATGACGTCGAGATTCGTCTGCTGCGACTGCATCCCGGCGGCTGATGAATAGAGTGCGCGTAACATGGTTCAGTAAATCAGTTTGGGTTGCCCAGTTCGGAAATTGTTTTGCCCATGCGCTCACTGTGAACCTGCATGATCTTTTGGTTCGCCTCAAAACTCCGCATCACGCCGATGAGACTCGACATTTCGTTGACGGCGGAGGTGTTGGCAGCTTCGAGGAAACCAGCGCGCAGAGACGTGCTCGGCACTTCCTCGGGCTGCATCGCAGGATTGTTGTTGGCAAAATGTCCGCCACTGATCTGCGTGAGAAGTTCCGGCTTGTTGAAATCCACAACCTTGAGTTTGCCGCGCACATCCGCGCCCTGGCTGATCTCGCCTGTGGCTGAAATAGAGATTGGGCCACCCGCCTTCGTATCAATCTGGATCGGACCACTCTCGCCGATCACCGCGAAACCCTGCTTGGTGACGAGTTGACCGGAGGCGTTCACATGAAACTCACCATCGCGCGTGTAGGCACTCGCGCCACTCGGCAAC
>JAYUAV010000148.1:0-4119 GCA_043741175.1 Verrucomicrobiota bacterium | reverse complement strand
CAGACCGGCATCAAAGGCAAACAACTCAACGCCTCTTGGGATCACGCTTACCTCCAATCCCTCCTCGGATTTTAATGCGTAGGCCCTGCCCGGTTTCCAGATTGACGTTGGCAAACCGTCCCCACACACTCCCGCCTGTGACCGCCCGGCGCATGGTGCGTTGCGGACGGTAATTTTTTTATGCCTGAAGGATATTGCGTCAAATGCAAAGCCAAGAAAGAAATTTCTAATGGCGTCGAAGAAGTGATGAAGAACGGTCGCAAGGCCATGAAGGGCAAGTGCCCGACTTGCGGCACTGTGATGTTCAAGATTCTCGGCGGCAAAGCCGTCGCTCCTCTCACACCCAGCACGCCCCCGCCCGCGCCCAACTAAATTATGTCTCAACAGCTTGCCTACGTCATCATCACCCCGTACTCGCTGCACAAATCGCGCACCGGCGGCATCCTGAGCCGCTTGATCTCGCGCACTGGACTCGACCTCGTCGCCGCACGCATGTTTGCTCCCAGCAACGAACTCGTGCGGGAGTACTCGGAGACGATTGTTTCCGCGAACGACCCTCAAGATCGCAAGATTCAGGAGTTGATCCGCGAATACATCCTCAAAAATCTTAGCCCCGATCCGAAAACGGGAAAGTGTCGTCGCGCGATGATGCTCTTGTTCCGTGGTGATGACGCCGTACGCAAAGTCCGTTCGGTCGTCGGAAATCTCGATCCCGCCCGCCGCGTCGGCGAAACCATCCGCGATACTTATGGCGACCTCGTTTATGACGAGAACGGTACCGTCCGCTACTTTGAACCCGCCGTCCTCGCCGCCCCAAACGTCGAGGAAGCCGACATCAAGTTGAAATTGTGGGCCAAGTATTCTGACACGGACGGTGGATTGTTGGAGAACACAATCGCCTATCAATTGGGCGAAACGCCTCAACGCACGCTCGTGTTGATCAAGCCGGATAACTTCCGCTTCGCAACAGGTCGCCCCGGCAATGTCATTGATTTCTTCTCACGCACCGGCCTCTACATCGTCGCCATCAAAGTCCACCGCATGAGTACGTCCGATGCGATGGAGTTTTACGGCCCCGTACGCGAAGTATTGCGCTCCAAACTCAAAGACGTGGTTGCCTCCAAATCCAAAGTGGCTCTCGAAGATAAACTCGGCTTCGCTATCCCTGCTGAAACTGAGAAACAACTCGGCGACATTCTCGGACCGCTGTTCGGCGACAATCAATTCGACAACATCGTGCGCTTCATGGCTGGCCGTTCGCAGTCAGAATGTCCCGCTGCGGAACTTGATCAACCCGGCTCTGAGAAATGTATCGCGCTCGTCTATGAAGGCGTGGGCGCAGTCGCCAAAATCCGCGACGTACTCGGCCCGACCGATCCCTCGAAAGCACCTCCCGGCTCCATCCGGCGCGAGTTCGGCTCCAGCATCATGGTCAACGCCGCGCACGCGAGCGATGCTCCCGAAAGCGCCACACGCGAACTTGGTATCGTGAAGCCTGCGGACAACGTCTTCCGCCGCATCATCGAGCAGTTCTACGGTAAACTCTGATCCTTGCGAGGTGCGCGATGGCGGTCTTCTTTGATACCCACGCGCACCTCGATTATCCTGAATTCGAGGCGGACTTTCCGCAGATTCTCGAACGCGCTCAAGCAGCAGGCATCACTCGGATCATCTCCATCGGCACTGATCTGGAAAGCAGCGCACGCGCGATCCGGCTCGCAGAACAGCACGATTGCATTTACGCCGTCGCGGGCTGGCATCCTTCCAACGCCACGGACGCACCCGATGACATCCGCCCTGCCCTGCGGAAATTCGCCAAGCATTCCAAGGTCGTGGCACTCGGCGAAACCGGACTGGATTACTATCGCCTGCCTAGTTTGCAAGGACGCGGAACAATCGCTGACGACGAACTCTACAAACAAAAACAAGCCGCCATCTTCCAGCAACAACTCGAAGTCGCAGCCGAGACGGGATTGAATTGCGTCATCCATCAGCGCGGGGATTGCTTTGAAGACACGCTCGCCATGATGAAGCCGTTTGCAGACCGCGTGCGCGGAGTTTTCCACTGCTTTGCCGGAGATGTCGCCGCAATGCAGCGCGTATTGGCGATGAATTCCATCGTGAGCTTTACCGGCATAGTCACCTTCAAGAATGGACAGAACGTGCGCGACACCGTGGCCGCTACGCCGCTAGGGAAGTTCATGTTGGAAACGGACTGCCCCTATCTCGCGCCTATTCCATATCGCGGCAAACGCTGCGAACCAGCTTACGTGAAGGAAATAGCGCATGCCGTTGTTGACGCGAAGGGATGTTCGCTGGAACGACTGAGCATTGAAACCTGCAAGGCTGCTGGGGAGTTTTTTCCGCGAATGGTCTGACGATCCCTGTTCCGTGAAGTCAATTTCACAAACCTCTGCCTACTGCTGACCTCAACGTGTCAGATGTTTTCGACAACCGCGCGCTGCGAAAGACATCAAAAGCAACGCACAAATGGACATCGTCGTCGGCTCAGGAACATTTGCAGCCACGAGGTATCCCGGAACATGCGGCTCAGACAAATCAGTGCCGTATTGGAATGTCACGTTGGAGATTGTGTAGTTTTCAATCGCGGTGAAAACAGGATTGCCACTAAGCGTGAAGACCACGGAACTCTTGATCAACGCGAATTGTCCTGTGACAGCGGCGTTGCCCGTCGCCAGATTATCGCCGACAGAAGTCAGACCGTATTGAAGCCCGCTCACTGCGGTTGGGCCTTGAAGATTTGATCCGTTAAAATTCGCCTGACCGAACAGCCCAAAGCCAGAGCTTGAAGTACCAAGACCCGCATTCCCCGGCGCGCCGCTCAGACTTGATCCGAACGCCCACTCACCGCCCACGTTTCCGCCGCCATTCGGCCCGAACGCAACAATGCTCCCCAGACCAAGCATGGCAGACACGGGCGTCAATGTCGTGGTCGGCGAGAGATCGAAGAATACTGAAGTCAAAATTGCACCTCCACCAGTAGGGCTGATCACGTCTGCCAGCGACATATTCTCGAGCGTGATTTTCAGATTTCCAGCGACCACATCAAAATTGACAGCGGCTGATAGAGTCCCGTTCGTTCCGAGAAAAGTTACTGATGCGAAAGCGTTCGTCTGTGCTGCCACTGAAATTGTGGCGATTCCTGCGAGGGCAACAATCCGGCGGTAAATCTGACTCTTCATGGTACGACTTTGGTTACTCCTTACTGCTTATTTGGTTTTCGCCAAAATATTTTGGCGCGCACTACTAACTCACACGAACCATGATCCGTCCAATGACAACATGTATTTTTTACGTCCGTAACAAACCCGACGCCATCTAGTCATCAAGAAATGGCCAAAGAAATACTAGAAGCAGGTTCAAGACTTAACGATTCAGGGAAGATGTGTTCTTTAACAAGGTTTCGACTCCATACGGCGTCGCCGAAAGCCCAAGGGAAATATCGAAACCACTCTAACCGCTAGCCGTTTGTGCCGCAGTTCAAACGACAGGCAGAGGTGGGGGAAAGGAACAGTATCTGAACGTCTAGCTGGCGTGATTCACCGCACCAGATGCTTCCGATAGAGACGCGACCTAATCGGTATCAAAAGCAATGCACAAATGGACATCGCTGTCGGCTCTGGAACATTTGTTTCCACGAACACACCTGGATCATTCGGCTCATCCAACGCAGTGCCGTACTGGAAGCTCACGTTGGAAATTGTGTAGCTGCCTATCGTGGTAAAAGCAGGATTGCCACTTAATGTGAAAACCACGGAGTTTTGAATAAGTGCGAAATTGCCCGTAACAGCCGCATTGCCTGTTAAAAGATTGTCTCCCGCAGATGTGATGCCGTATTGGAGTCCATCAACAGCAACAGGGCCTTGAAGATTTGCCCCGCCAAAATTGGCCGCACCAAAAAGACCTAGCCCTGTACTTGAGGTGCTCAATCCCGCATTCCCAGGCGCACCGACTAATCCAGAGCCGAAAGCCCACTCGCCGCCTACATTGCCTCCGCCATTTGGTCCGAAGAAAACAGTAATCCCTAAACCAAGCATTGCTGAAATAGGTGTCAAAGCCGTAGTAGGCGCAAGGTCGAAGAACACCGAAGTTAAAATG
>JAYUAV010000147.1:0-5909 GCA_043741175.1 Verrucomicrobiota bacterium | reverse complement strand
CGTTTCATCGTTCAGAAGCCCGCAGGCCAAGCGTTTCATCCGTTGCCCGTCAGGTGTTGAAGCGGCCTGAAGACCGCGATCCGGGGGCAGTGTCAAGATGCGCCCGGCGCGACTGTTGTCGCCAGCCAGCGCGGTCGCGTCGTGCGAATTGACGACTCAGATGAATAACCCGGGAGAGGTTTAAGTCTGGAATTGGTCCAGCGAGTGGGTTAAAAAAGGTTTCGCTTGAGACAGATCGCCAATGTGCTGCGACCTCGTCAGCCCAGCCGTGATTAAAAAGAAGCCGATGAGTTTGCCCCGTATATTTTTCGCCCTGAGTGTCACCAGCCTTGTGCTGGTTGGATTCGTGACAAACGCCGCCGACTCGATGGGCACGAAGGAATTTCAGAAGACTATCAAGCCGCTGCTGGAAAATTATTGCTTCGATTGTCATGCCGATGGCGAGAGCAAGGGGAACGTGGCGTTTGATGGGTTCAAATCCGATGCCGCCGTGTTTGAAGATCAGGAGTTGTGGCTGCATGTCTTGAAAAATCTGCGCGCGGGACTGATGCCGCCGCAAAAAAAATCCCAGCCGACCACTGATGAGAAAGCCAAGATCGAGAGATGGATTAAGAATTCCGTCTTCGCCGCTGACCCAAAGAATCCCGATCCCGGTCGCGTCACGATCCGTCGTCTCAACCGCGTGGAATATCACAACACCATTCGCGATCTGATCGGCGTGGACTTCGATGCCGAGTCGAGTTTTCCGCCGGATGACACGGGCCACGGCTTTGACAACATCGGTGATGTGCTGACGCTCCCGCCGATGTTGCTGGAGAAATATGTTACGGCGGCAAATCAGATCGTGAGCGAGGCCGTGCCGAACGTTCCGCGAGTGATGCGCGAGCAGTATGTTGGCGGGCGCGAATTTCGCGGCGGCAACATTGGCGCGGACGATCAGGGCAAACGCTCACGGTGGCGCGGAGGATTGCAGTTGTCATACTACTCGGCTGCTGTCGCTTCCAACACGTTCAATGCAGACATCGCTGGGAAGTATCAACTCGCCGTGGCGCTCCAGATCAACGAGCGGTACGTGGACAATGTTTTTGATTACAACAAGTGCCGTCTGATCTTTCGCGTAGATGGGAAGGAAATGTTGCGCGACGAATACAGTTGGGAAGGCGGCAAGCCGTATCACTACACCTACGACGTGGACTGGGCGGCGGGCGGTCATCAGATGTCGTTCGAGTTGCAGCCGCTGACGCCGGACGAGAAACAGACGCGCACGCTCTCCATACAGGTAACCGCTGTGACAGTGCGCGGGCCGATGGCTCAGGAACATTGGGTGCAGCCGAAGGATTACGAGAAGTTCTTTCCTAAACAAGTTCCCGACGATGCGGCGGGCCGTCGTGCGTATGCGCGTGAGTTGCTCGTTGAATTTACGCGGCGCGCGTTTCGTCGTCCGGCGGATGAAAAAACTTTGGATCGGTTGGTGAGTCTGGCGGAGAGCGTTTATGGCAAGCCCGGCAAAACATTCGAGGCTGGCGTGTCGCAAAGCATGGTGGCTGTGCTGGCATCGCCGAGGTTTTTGTTTCGAGAAGAGCGGGCCGAGAAAACATCGAATGGCAGAGGCTATCCCTTCGTGGATGAATTCTCTCTTGCATCTCGGCTCTCGTATTTTCTGTGGTCGTCCATGCCGGATGAGGAATTGCTCAAGCTGGCCGAGCGGGGCGAACTCCGAAAGAATCTCACGGCGCAAGTGGATCGCCTGTTGAAGGATTGGAAGTCCGAGGCGTTCGTCAGAAATTTCGTCGGGCAGTGGCTGCGCGCGCGGGACATCGAGACTGTTCCCATCGAAGCGCGCTTCGTTCTGGCTCGTGAAGAAAAGTTCGACCCGGAGATGGATCGCAATCGAAAACGCGTGAAGGAACTTCGGGACAAGACTGATGAACAACTCACGCCAGAGGAGCGGGAGGAGCTTAAACGGATATTCCGTTCGTTTCGTCAGGCGTCCCTCAAACCGCTGCGCGCTGAGTTGAACGGTGATCTGCGCCGCGCCATGCGGTTGGAGACGGAGAAATCCTTCGACTATCTGCTGCGTGAAGATCGCAGCTTGCTCGAATTACTGGAGTGTGATTACGCGTTCCTCAACGAACGGCTCGCCAAGCACTACGGCATCACCAACGTCTCCGGCGACGAAATGCGTCTGGTGAAACTGCCCGCCAACAGTCCGCGCGGCGGAATTCTCACGCAAGGCACGATGCTTGGCGTCACGTCCAATCCCACGCGCACGTCGCCAGTGAAGCGCGGCCTCTACGTGCTTGAGAACATTCTCGGCACACCGCCGCCGCCGCCGCCGCCGGACATCCCGCCATTGGAAGACGCGACGAAGAATGTGACGGATCGCGCTCCGTCCTTGCGTGAGACACTGGCGGCGCATCGCGCGGATCCCTTGTGCAACTCGTGTCACAACCGGATGGATCCGCTCGGCCTCGCACTGGAAAATTTCAACGCCATGGGCATGTGGCGTGACACCGAGTTCACCGCGCCGATTGATCCGACTGGCAAGTTGATCACGGGTGAGAGTTTCAACGACATCCGAGAATTGAAGCGCGTACTCGTCAAAAATCATTACAAGGATTTTTACCACACTGTCACTGAGAAGCTGTTAATCTATGCACTGGGGCGCGGGCTGGATTATTACGATGTCGAGACGTGCGACCAGATCGTGACACGAGTCGAGGCGGCGAACGGACGGCTCTCCGCGCTGATCGCCGGAGTGGTGGAGTCCGCGCCGTTCCAGAAAACGCGGATGGCAGAGCCGATTGAACCAAAGAAAACGATCAAGCCAAGCCAGCAGCGGGCCGATGTGAAAGTAAAGCCATGAAGACACAAACTCTCAATGCAATCGAACGCGCGGCGCAACGCCACGAAGGTTTCTCCCGTCGCCATTTTCTGCGCGGTCTCGGCGCGTGCATCGCGCTGCCTGCGTTTGAATCGTTCGCGCCGGTGAAATTGCTCGCGGCCAACACAGCTTCCGCCGCGAAACTCGCCATCACCGCCACCGGTGCGCCGTTGCGCTCGGCGTTCTTGTATTTCCCGAATGGCGCGATCCAATCCACTTGGTGGCCCAAGGGCGACGCGGCGAACTTTGAACTCAGTCGCACGTTGCAACCGCTCGCGTCGGTGCGTGAACATATCCAAGTGTTGGGTGGTCTCGAACATTTGAACGCCACGGCGGGGCCGGATGGTGCGGGCGACCATGCGCGTGCCAACGGCACGTTCCTCACTGGCGTGCGCATGAAGAAAAGTGCCACGGATATTCGCGCGGGCATTTCGATTGATCAGGTGATGGCGCGCTCTGTCGGGCATCTCACGCGTTTGCCGTCGCTGGAGTTGACCTGCGATGACGGGCGCAACACCGGCGCGTGCGACTCCGGTTATTCCTGCGCGTATCAGTACAACGTCTCGTGGAGTTCGCCGACCACGCCGATGACGCCGGAGTCGAATCCACGTCAGGTGTTTGAGCGATTGTTCGGCGCGGGTTCAGTGGGCGAGCGTTCGGCGGAATTGAAACGTCGCCGCACCGAACAGCGTTCAATTTTGGATTTTGTAGTTGAAGACGCACGCGACATGCAGCGTCGGCTTAATTCGCACGACAAGGACAAGCTGGATCAATACCTCACGGGCGTGCGCGAATTGGAATCGCGGATTCAACGCGCGGAAAAGTTTGGTGATCCAAGAGACCCGACGCAATCCACGCCGCTGGGCATTCCGCCGACTTACGCAGAGCATATCCAGATCATGTTCGACACGCTGTTGCTGGCGTTTCAAACCGACTCCACTCGCGTCGCGACGATGCTGCTCGCGCACGACGGCAGCAATCGTTCCTTCGCCGAGATTGGCGTGCCCGAAGGTCATCACGACCTTTCGCATCACGCCGACAACGGAGATAAGATCCAAAAACTTGCCGACATTGATGTCTGGTATGTGAAGCAACTCGCGCACTTCATTGAGCGAATGCGTGACACGAAGGATGTGGACGACAATTCGCTGTTGCACAACTCGATGATCCTTTACGGCAGCGGTAACTCGGACGGCAACCGTCACTCGCATACCAATCTCCCGGTTGTCCTCGCGGGTGGCGGCGGCGGGACACTCACGCCGGGTCGCTTCATCAAACACGGCCAGACGCCTACGAGCAATCTGTTCCTCAGCATGGCGGATCGCATGGGCGTGACCGGGCTGGAACGCTTTGGTGATTCCACCGGACGGCTGGCGAGAGTTTGAGTTTCCAAATCACAACATGAAATTCCATGCACGCTCGCTGTTCGCGCTTCTGTTTTGCGCGCTGACTTCCGTCGCCATCGCCGAACCGCAGGTCATTCATCTTTGGGAAAAAGGCGCGCCGGGGTTTGAAGATCGCCGTGATGAACCGGAACTCATCCAGGATTATCGGGTGAAGAACATCCACAATCCGTCCATCACCGTCTTCCCCGCGCCGAAGGAAACGGCCAATGGCACTGCGGTAATGATTGTGCCCGGCGGAGGTCATCGCGAACTGGGGTTCATTCCCGAAGGCGTCGAACCCGCGAAGTTTTTCAACAAACTTGGCGTGACGTGCTTTGTGCTGAAGCATCGTCTTCCGCGCGAAACCAATTCGCCGTACTCGCTGCAAATCCATCCGCGTCAGGACGCGCAGCGCGCGATGCGAACGATCCGTAGTCGCGCCGCCGAATGGAACATTGATACGAATCGCATCGGCGTCTGTGGCTTTTCCGCCGGCGGGGAAGTTGCCGCGCTGCTGGTTTATAGTCCCACCGCAGGCGATACGAATGCGGCGGATGCAATCGAGCGCATGAATTGCCGCACGGATTTTCAGATTTCAATTTATCCTGGACCGCTCGGAGTTCCTGCCGGAGAAATTCCCGCCGACGCACCGCCTGCGTTCTTCCTCGTCGCGAACGATGACACCAGCCACGTCGGGCCGGTGATCGCGCAGTTGGAAAAATATCGCGCGGCAAAACGACCAGTGGAAGTCCATCTCTACTCCAAAGGCGGACACGGCTTCAACATGGGGCAGCGGTCAAAACTCAAATCCATCAAAGACTGGCCTCAGCGTATGTCCGAGTGGCTGGAGGATAATAAATTCCTGCAACCTGCGACTGCCGACGCAAACGAAAAGCGTCCGTGATAAAAACAAAAGGCGCGATGGATTGACCACCGCGCCTTGTGAAAATTGAAATCCGTTATGGTTTCAACAATTTGTTCACTGCGTCGGTCGCGGATTTGGTCGCATCATTCACCGCTTTGCCTGAGCCTTCCATCGCTTTGCTGATCTGTGCTTTGAGACCATCCACCATCGAGGTTTGAGTGGGGGACATGGTTTCGCCGCTGGTGGCGTTGAGCTTCGCAAGTGCGTCGGTGAACTTGCCTTCACCGATGAGCGACTTCGCGGAATCAATTAACTCCTGAGCCTTGGCACTCGCGGGAGCAGCCATTTCCTTGGCCTTGTCGGTGACGGCAGCAACGGCAGTCGCGCCTGCGGCTTTCACATCTGCGACGGCTTTCGCGCCAGTTTCCTTGACTGCATCTGTGGCGTTCTTGACAGCCTCGGTCGCTTTTTCCGTCACGCCTTTGGAGGCTTCTGCCGTCGCTTCGGCAGCGGCTTTTTCAACGGACTTGGATTCTTGTTTGCAACCCGCGACCCAGACTGCGAGTGCGAGTGCGGAGATAGAGAGGATAACCGTATTGGACTTCATGTTGTTTTGTTTTTTGTTTGTTGGGAGCGGCTGGCCGGTCTGTGTGACCGGCCAGCCGTGATTTTTTCGCTTAGTACACCGTGGTGGATTCTTCTTCGTCCACGGGTGTTTTGAGTTCTTCAGCGGTGAGGACGACCTTGTTACGGCTGTCGCCGACGCTCGCGCCCT
>JAYUAV010000146.1:0-8802 GCA_043741175.1 Verrucomicrobiota bacterium | reverse complement strand
GCGAGCAACCATCCGCACACGACGCTCGCCAGAGACGCGGGACGTGTCAGCAGCAGGATGACACGGTTTGCCGTGGCGAGTTCCTTCCAGTCAGGGCGGAGCGCAAGCAGTTCGAGGACGGCGAGCAGGGTGAAAAAGCCGATGGGCAGATGCACGAGCAACGGATGAAACTTGCCGATGAACTCGATCATGATGTGAGTTGGACGAACATGTGTGCGCACAGGGTTAGCGAAATGGAACGCGCGGCTCA
Organism: Verrucomicrobiota bacterium; assembly: GCA_043741175.1. GTDB lineage: Bacteria > Verrucomicrobiota > Verrucomicrobiia > Limisphaerales > JADLHS01 > JADLHS01. The sequence continues at coordinate 8,552 of JAYUAV010000146.1, read as the reverse complement.
ACTTTGAAATAAGGAAAGGCGGAGATTGTCGTGAAATAGTCGAGACGAGTGGTTCATTGCAAGGCAGGCTGAATCAGCGACGATCAGGCGCTTCACTTCGGAAGTCGGATGTCAGGATAAATTCCAATCTGGTGATTACGCACTTTGGGCTGAACTTTCTTTCCGTTCACGCTGGAGATGATCAGCGATGTCTCTTGCAGCGGCATGTGGCAGGTCACGCATTGGCGATCTATCTCGTGGCCGAGTTTGGCGAACTCACCGCAACTTTCAATCTTGTGACACGCCTGACACTTCGCCGCGAATGATGCGATGTCGCGCTGCGGCATGTGAACATCATGGCAGGTGACGCACGTCATCGTCTTGGTGGATTGGAAGCAGCGGCTCTTCTCCATGAGCACCACCTGGCTGCCGTGAACATCCACATGCGCGTCGGGTTCGCGTTCGGGGAATTTCAGATGCTTCCCGATCACATCACCCGGCACAAACGACAATGACGGCGTAATGGCTTCCCCGCCGCCGCCGTGACACAAAGCGCAGGTATCAATCTGTCGTTCGCGCGAAAGTTTGGCGGGGTTGATGATGGCTGTGTCCACAGGAGGTTTTGGCGGCGACGCAGAGCGGAATTTTGCGACGTGTTCACCGCCCGGCCCGTGACACTTCTCGCAGGTCATGCCCAGCACGAGGCTGACCTTGTCGTAACGATTGGTGGGCGGGGCGAGTGATGTGAATGTTGTGGCGTGACATTCGAGACAGCGCGGAGTGATGGGGCGCTCAAACACGGCGACGCCGTCGCGATAGCCGGGACTGTTGACCCATTCGTCAATCTCAGTCCAGTAGGAGACGGGAAGTTGGCAAAGCAGGTTGGTTTTCCAAAAGCCATAGGTCTGCCCCTTGCGACCAGAGCCGATGACGATGTCGAATCTCTCGGAGCGATGGCCGACGCGTGTTGGCGAAACCGTCCGCACCGCTTTCTGGAAATAACCCGCTTCCGTGGCCTGCATCTCGAAGATCAAGTTCGTGTCAGCGGTCTTGAGGATGTTCGCGCCGGGGTTGAATTTTCCGAGAATCGTCTCCTTGGCGGGTGCTTGTGACGTGATGAAGTGGGCTGTCTGATGATAAGAGATCGTCTTGTCTTGGTGACAGGAACGGCAGGCATCATCGCCCACGTAGCCAGTGCCGGCTGGTGGAGAAGAATTATTTGCGGCAGAGGTCGGTGACGTGGCGAGCAACATCGCCATCAGCGTCAAAAGTAAAAACCTTGGCGATGGGAGAATCGTCGAACGTGTTACAGTACTCATGTCTGCTGCCCGACTGCGGGTGCGACGACCTTAGCAGATATCATTCATTGGAAAATAGAAAATAGTCTCCCGCAGACATTCACTAAATACCTTTTGGTGGGTAACGCCATTTTGCCGCACTTTCGTTTTGCTGGTGACAATTGCGCCGGCGTTGAAAGTCCGAGTGCGCGACTTGGTCACAGACATTTGATTCATTCATCCCAACGAAAAAAGCCGCCCATATCGGGCGGCTTTTGATTTGTGCAAATCGGTCAGGCGGCCTTCTTCTTGAACTTCGCTTTGATGGCCGTGGCTTTGCGCTTCATGTAGGCGTTGGCGCGTTTCCGTTTGGTGGTCTTGTTAGTTTGTTGTCCCATATGAGTCTTTACTTTGCTTACGTGTTACGATTTCGTGTGACCACTATGGTAATTCGTTCGTCCCGATTCAATATCTATTTGCTGCTGGCCGCCGCGCTTGTCGCCGTCGTCGGCTGCGAAACGGTCTCGTCCAAATCAAAAAATCAGATCGCTACTCTGCGCGTTCATCTCGAAGCCCCGCATGATCCGTCCGGCATGACTGAAAAAGTTTCCGTCCTGCGCGCCTCGCCCATTTCCGTGACCATCGAGAAGACAGCTTTTCTCAACGAGACAGACATCGCCGCAACAACTGTGATCGCGAGCGGTGATGAATTCATTCTCTCCATCCAGTTAAACCAACAAGGTCAACGCCTGCTCGAACAATATTCCTCCGCCAATCCGCAACGCCGCTTCGCCATCCGCAGCCAGTTCCGCCAAGGCACGAACGTCTTTGATCGCTGGCTCGCCGCCCCGCTCATCACGCGGCGCATCTCCGACGGCACTCTTTCATTCTCGCCCGATGCTGACCGTGAGGAGGCTGACATCATTGTGAAAGGTTGGAATAAAGCCGCTGGTGTCAAAGAGCCCAAGAAAAAGAAAGCCGATAACAAACCGGAAGACGGAGGAGCGCAGTGAGTTGTTTTAGTTTCGCGTACAGACACATCATCCAGTTCGCAATCGCAGTCGGTTTTCTCACCGGACAATTCCTCGCTGCTGAACCTTTCAATCTGCCCACCGCCAACCGCGCCATCTACGACGCAGATGGTGGCGGTGAGAAATTTTTCGTGCCGACCGTCGGCAAACCCTGGATGAGTGGATGCTTTGGTTGCGTCCGCACCGAAGGCTGGCAGATGCACGAGGGACTCGACATCCGCTGCCTGCAACGCGACAAGCGCGGCGAACCCACCGACCCCGTCAACGCCACCGCCGATGGTACCGTCGCCTACATCAACCGCAAATCCGCACTCTCCAATTATGGCAACTACATCATCCTGCGTCACACCATTGATGGCATCGAAGTCTATTCCACCTACGCCCACTTGAGCGAAGTGCGCGAGAGCTTGAAGTCTGGTGCGACTGTAAAAAGCCGCGAACAGATCGGCGTCATGGGTCGCACCGCCAACACACGTCAAGGCATCTCCAAAGATCGCGCTCACGTTCACTTTGAACTGAACCTCTTCGTCAACGAACGCTTCGCGACATGGTATGCGAAGACTTTCCCCGGACAACGCAACGACCACGGCCAATGGAACGGCCAAAATTTTCTGGGCATTGATCCTCGCGCCATCCTGTTGGAGCAACACGAACAAGGTAACGCCTTCAACCTAGTCAAACTTCTCCAAAGCCAAACGGAACTTTGTCGCGTGACCGTGCGCGCCACGAATTTCCCGTGGCTTACCCGCTACGCATCTCTCGTCAAACCAAACCCACAAGCTACCAAGGAAGGCATCGCTGGTTACGAACTCGCACTCAACTTCAATGGCATCCCCATCGAACTCATCCCACGCGCCGCATCCGAGTTGAAAGGCAAATCCAGATTCCAACTCCTCTCGGTCAATGAGGCCGAGCAGAAGAAAAACCCTTGCGGCAAGATCGTCACCAAACGCAAAGGCCAATGGGAACTCGCCACGCACGGCCAGAACTTGTTGGAGTTGCTGACGTATTAACGAAAGAAGGCAGGCAACGTGTCCTCACCTCTTCACGCACCACGCACCACGCACCACGCCGCGTATCGAGGCCGCCTTGCCCCTTCACCCACAGGCCACCTTCACCTCGGCCACGCGCGGACATTCTGGGCTGCACAACAACGCGCACTCTCTCGCAACGGGACGTTGATCTTCCGCAATGAAGACTTGGATCGCTCACGTTGCAAACAGGAATTCGTCACGGCCATGTTCGAGGACTTGAGATGGTTCGGGTTCGATTGGCAGGAAGGTCCGGACTGCGGCGGACAGTTTGCACCCTACAATCAAAGCGAGCGCATGAGTTTCTACCGCGCCGCACTTGATCAACTCCGCACCACCGGACTCATCTATCCCTGCACCTGTTCACGCAAAGACATCGCCGCCGCCTCACGCGCTCCGCACGCCGAAGATGATGACGAGCAGATCTACGCAGGAACGTGCCGGGCAACGCGTGAATCCGAAATCGTAAATCGTAAATTCTACTGGCGCTTCCGAGTTCCCGACGGCGAAACCATTTCCTTCACCGACAACAATCTCGGCCCGCAATCGTTCGTCGCCGGAAAAGACTTCGGTGATTTTGTTATCTGGCGACACGATGATGTTCCCGCCTACCAACTCGCCTGCGTGGTGGACGATGCTGCCATGCGGATCAGCGAAGTCGTGCGCGGCGCGGATTTGCTCGTCAGCACCGCGCGGCAAATTCTGCTCTACCGCGCACTCGGCCTGCGTGCGCCAGAGTTTTTTCATTGTCCACTGATGACCGACGAAGGCGGAGTCCGCCTTGCCAAACGTCACGATGCTCTGAGCCTTCGCAAACTTCGCGAGCGCGGTGAAACGCCCGAAGCTATTCGCTGCGGTTGGTAGTGACCCCGCCCTCGCCAACCCCTCATTCCGCGTGCCGATCACAACTGGGCAGCACTCATTAGGTCGTGCCCTACAGTTTTGAAAGAGCCTCATCAGCACCGCGATTTCATTTCCACATTGCTGAGTTTTTCTCCGCGCTCTACGATACGTGGCAACATGGCTCAAATACAATCATCCAACTCCTCGACGCGCGCTGATGGCCGGCAACCGAATCAAATCCGTCCGCTGCGATTTCAGAACCACATCGCGCCTTATGCCACCGGCTCGACGCTCATCGAGTGGGGCAACACGCGCGTCATCTGCGGCGTCACCATCGAGGAGACTGTTCCGCGTTGGATGAAGGATCAAAACGTCGCGGGCGGTTGGATCACGGCGGAGTATTCAATGCTGCCGTATTCAACCTTGCAACGGAAGCCGCGCGACATCACGAAGGGGAAACTTGACGGGCGCTCGTCTGAAATCCAACGGCTCATCGGTCGCGCGATGCGGGCGACTCTCGATCTGGAAAAGCTCGGCCAACGCACCATCTGCGTGGATTGCGATGTGTTGCAGGCGGACGGCGGCACTCGCACAGCGGCGATCACTGGTGCGTACGTGGCTCTCGTCATCGCGATCCGCCGGTTGATCGCGAATGGCAAGTTGAAGGAGAATCCCATCCTGCACGCCGTCGCTGCGGTGAGTGTGGGCATTGTGAACGGCAAAGCACTTTGCGATTTGTGTTACACCGAGGACGTGGGCGCGGCGGTGGATTTCAACATGGTGATGAATTCGGCGGGTGAATTCATTGAACTTCAAGGCACGGGCGAGGAAGCGACGTTCAGCGAATCGCAGTTGGCCGAATTGATCGCGCTAGGCAAAACCGGCGTGCGGCAATTGCTCGAAGCGCAGGAAGCCGCGCTCGCGACGGCGTGAACTTTTCTTGTAGGCAACGACGTGAGGAGTCGTAAGTCATCTCCATAAAAGGCTCGTCACCTCGTCTCCTACAACAAATCAGAATGAACACCACTCTCCATCTCATCCGTCACGCGGAAGTCGAGGCGCGTTATCAAGGCGTGTTCGGCGGAATCATTGACATGAATCTCTCGCCGCGCGGTCACGAGCAGGCCACTGCGCTTGCAAAGTATCTCGAAACGGTTTCCTTCGACGCCATCTTCACCAGCCCGATGAAACGCGTGCAGCAAACTCTTTCGCCCACGCTCAAACAGCGTCGCCCCACGCCCGTCGTCCTGCCGACTCTTTACGAAGTAGATTTCGGTGATTGGACGGGGCTGACGTTTGAGGATGTGAAACAGAAGTTCGGGCGCAGCGCGCATGAGTGGTTGCATCTGCTGGACGAAGGAACGATTCCCAACGCGGAAACTGTCGCGGGCTATCGAGTGCGGATTGATTCGTGCCTGAAAGAAATTCTGGCTCAGAGCGAAGGCAAGACCGTCGCAGTGTTCTGTCACGGTGGCGTGATCCGCATGTTGCTGGCGTTGCTGCTGAACCTGCCGTTCGCGGAGATGGATCGGTTCGAGATTGAATACACGAGCATTACGACGGTGGTGTTGAAACCGGAGCGAGCGCGGATTCAATTGTCCAACTTCACACCGTGGCGGGATTTAAAATCATGAAAGGCGAAATCATCTGGAAAACTTCCGTCGCCACGACAACTGAAGCCGAGGACGCGGTGTCGGAACTTCTCGCGGCACACGTCGCGCCGAGTCCGTCTGCTTACACGGATGCCGAGACTGGTGTGACGACTGTCTCCACTTATTCCACCAAACCGCCGAAGAATCTCGACGCGCTCAAGACTACATTGCGTCGCGGTCTGGCTGAAATTAAAACCTGCGGACTCAACGTGGGTTCAGCGCGGATCAGCATCGTCAAGTTGCCTCGCGAGAACTGGGCGGACTCGTGGAAGCGACATTTCCCAGCGTTGGAAATCGGCGATGCGTTGCTCGTGAAGCCCAGTTGGATCAAACGCAAGTTGCGCCCCGGACAAAAACTTGTGGTGCTTGATCCTGGACTCAGCTTCGGCACCGGGCAGCATCCGACCACGGGATTTTGTTTGCATGAACTGGCGAAGCGAGGGGAAACGCAACGCTCCTTTCTGGATATGGGAACGGGTTCGGGGATTCTCGCCATCGCTGCCGCGAAGCTGGGTTACGCGCCTGTCCACGCTTTTGATTTCGACCCGCAATGCGTCCGCGTCTCAATCGCCAACGCCAAGACGAATCGCGTTGAAAATAAAATCCGCATCACGCAGGCCGACCTCACCAAACTCCCAAAGCGTAGCGCGAAACAGTATGACTTCGTCTGCGCGAACCTACTGGCAAATTTGTTGATCGCCGAGCGCATAAGAATTTTATCGCGAGTGAAACCCGGCGGGACGCTGGTAGTAGCGGGAATTCTGAGCCGCGAGTTTCACGAGGTGCAGAACACCTACGAGGCTGCTGGCTGGCGATTGGTGGCGAGCAAGGTGGAGAATGAATGGCGTTCAGCAACATTCCGGCGGGCGTGATACAGTCACATCAGCCGAACAAATGTAATAGGCGTTGACGGGATTGCACTCACGACCGGGTGCGGCGGACGACGGCCAAGCCTTTTAACAAATCCACCGCTCGCGCCAAGGCGGGGTCGCGGATCAATTGCTTTTCCGATTCGGGCTCGCGTTGCGACGTCAGGTCTTCATCCGGTCTCACACCTTCACGACGGGCACGGACGAGGTCGGCCTCGGTCAATCGCGCGCGGCGAGGTGTGCGGTTCGTGGTGGTTGCGGTGAGATTGGTTGCCGTCACCGATCTGCCAGGAGTTGCAAACGGATCATCCATGTAAGCCCGCTCTTCGGCTTCGCTGACGGTCACAAGAATATCCGGCGTCACGCCTTTTTCTGCGATGAGTGAACCGTTGCCGAGTTTCACGGGCCCGTCGGCGATGCGAAGTTTGCGTCCGTTCTTCAAAGTGAATTCGCGCGAGGTCATGGCCGCGCCGCGCGTGACGTTGCCGAGGATCAATCCCGTGCCGGTGTCGCGCATGACTTCGGCGAGTGCTTCTGCTGCGCCGACGGTTTCAGCATTCACGAGCAAGGTGACAGGCAACGAGAGCGCGTTTGTCTTGGCAGTGGATTTGATCACGCCTTGGCCGCTGTCGAGCAATGGACGTTCATCGCTCAGGAATAAATCCGCCGTGGCAGCCGCAGCCACATAGTCATCGCCCGCCGTGAAACGCAGATCGAGAATGAGTCCGGTCAGTTTGTTCGTGACACTGATGGCGGCAACACCCGCAGTGACGCTCGCGGCCAATCCTTCGCTGACGTTCGACACACGCATATAGCCGATGCCTTCGACGAGGGATGTTGCTTTGCTGACGGGCGCGTCAGCCGCATCGTTTGTTTTAGTTCCAACAATGGTGACTTTCCCGCGCACGCTGTGGAGCAAGCCTTCGAGAGCGCCGCGATCCAACTCTGCATCGGTGACGCCGGGAAGTTGGGTGCGGATGATGTCGCGCACTTCATTGTAATCGAGTGGTGCGATGGCTTCGGCAGAGGCAGTCATCTGCCATTGGAGAATAGCGGTGAAAGCAAGCAGCCGGACGGCGAGCGAAATGTTTTTCATTTGGAGTCGGATGGGGCGCCGCATCATGTTTTGGCAGTCAGGCCGGAGAGGAAATTCTTTTTGCAATCAGGACAAACGCCATGCGTGAGAGCGGTGTTGGAATTGGTGGTGATGTATTTATCAATCTGCTCCCAGTAACCGCTGTCATTGCGGACTTTTTTGCACCACGCGCAGAGCGGCAGCAGGCCGGTGAGGGTTTCGACCTGATTGGTCAGTTGCTTGGTCTTGCGAAGTGTGGCGAGCGCGTCGGAACTTTCACCGAGCAACATGGAGAGCAGGCTGAACGCGACTTCCTGAGTGGGCGCGGCTTCACGATGCAACATTCCACAAAACATCCCGACGGCCTGACTCGACAACGTCATCGCGTGCAACAATCCCGGATCCTCACCGTCCGCCTCGTTCATGCCAAACATCACATGCCCGCCGCGACGCAGCGCGATGCCGAATCGTCCGACCCTCACGGAATCATCCACGGTGCGTTGCAGCGCAGAACATTCACCATCCGGTGAAGCAAGCGTCAGCACGAAGCTCATGTCATCGGGATTCACTAGCCAGAAACCCATCGAGCGAAAAAGATTCAGCCCTGTCACGTAACGATGCGTGACGCCCAAGATGCCAACGCCGGTCACTTGTTGATGCAGGTCATGGCGGAAATGTTCGAGTGCGGAAAAGAGCGTGAGCAGTTCGCGGCGCGAATCAAGTTCGCTCAACTTACCGAGGCCAGTCCTCAGAAAGTCAGGATAAACTGAATCTGTGGTTTCGCTCATGTTGGTT
>JAYUAV010000145.1:0-5456 GCA_043741175.1 Verrucomicrobiota bacterium | reverse complement strand
AGACGACGGCGCGCACGGAGTGACGCGCCCTACCGAACCCGTGAACTGCGAAGGTTGCGACAACTGCCTCGCGCCGCGGCAGACGTGGGACGGGACATTGGCGTCGCAGAAGTTTTTGTCGTGCGTCTATCGCATCCGGGAGAAAGGAAGTTTCGGCGTGGGCATGAATCACGTCATCGAAGTGTTGACCGGCGCGGACACGGAGAAGATTCGGAAGTTCGGGCATCAATCCCTTTCCACCTACAACATAGGCGGCGAACACACGCGCGCCGAGTGGGGCGCGATTGGGCGCGAACTCGTACGACTGGGAATGTTATTCCAGAACACGGAGAAGTTTGGCGTGTTGGAAATAACCGATGACGGATTGGCCGCGCTCAAGTCCCGACGCAAGATCACGCTCACAAAACCCGTTGCTCCCACTGAAGTCGCGGCGCATCGCGCGGGCGAGATCGCGTGTGACGAAGTGTTGTTCGAGACGCTGCGGGTGTTGCGCAAACAACTCGCCGACGAACGCAGTGTGCCGCCTTACATTGTTTTCTCGGACGTGGCCTTGCGGCAGATGGCGCGGAATTATCCAGCGAATGATCGCGAGTTCTCGCGCATCAGCGGCGTGGGCGAAAAGAAACTGCGCGAGTTTGGGGAAACATTCCTGCGCGCCATCGCAAAGCATCTGGAGACGAATGCGCGACAGATGTTCGCGGACGATTCGTTCGAGCAGGCCGAGCCGATGGCGCGGCGTTCCCGTATGACGGACACGGTGCGTGAGACGTTGCATTTCTTTCAGCAGGGCAAAACCGTGGCACAGATTTCGCAAGTGCGCGGGTTGAAGGACGGGACGATTCTCAGTCACATCGAGGAGGCAATCCTTGCGGGCGAAGCCGTGGACGTGGCGCGCATCATGGACGCCAAAGCGCAGAAAGAAATCATGGCGGCGTTGACCGGTTATCGGCAGGCATCGTTGACGCCGCTGTTCGAGAAACTCGGCGGGCGTTATCCATTTGGTTATTTGCGAATCTGCCGGGCACAGATGCAGATGAAATCCGCTGGCGGTGGGGCGTGAAAAGGCTTTGATATCACACGCGCAACGGGTCGCTGAGCCGTCGGATTCAAGTTTAGGACAACAGGCTCTTGGCCGAACAAATGTGATTGAAAACTAAGGGGGAAACGCAGAGTGGAGACGGGCATGGGCAACGCACTGTTTGGTGATTGTCTCCAAAAAATTCTCTACGCTTCTCCGCGTTCTCCGCGCTGCTGCGTTTGTTTCACCCCAGTTCAACTGCATGGATTCGGCTTAGATCTGTGGATGTTCTACAAACACCTCATCGGCTCACACTCTCAAACTTGGCCTTGCCAGCCTTGCGATCCACCAGCAGTACCGATGGCACGACCGTGCCGTTCGTGGAGAAACGGTATTTCCAAATCTGACCGTCGCCGTTTTCAGAAACAATCTTCGCATCGGGATAACGATTGAGCAGGACGTGCATTCCGACTTGTCGTGTTTCATCAGTGGAAATCAATTTTGAGGCGTCACCATTGCCCGGTTCTGAAGAAGGTGTGGGTGAGCAGGAGCAAAGCGCGAAGCAAACTAGAAACAATAAAATCTTCATAACTCACGACGCAGTCTCATAAATGATCTGTTCAACTACGTTGCTCATCGCTTTTCTCCGTGCCGCCGACTACCGAACTTTTTCCACGCGGAAGAATTGATACGGCGCCGTGTTGGTGAATCCGGTGAACGATCCCGTGGAAGTGAGCGGCACAATGGGACTCACTGCACGCACCCAGTTGGTGAGGTTGGTGGAGGCTTGAAGCTCGTAAAGCTCGTAGGCTTTGGCTTGGAATTGGATGTTGGTTTTGCTGACGAGCGTGATGCGTTGGGCCGAAGCGGAATCCGTCGGCGTCATGCCAGTGCGGTATTCGTTCAAGTTGGAGAGCTTGTCGCCATCCGCGTCCTGTGCTGCACCGTGGTTCAAGCCGACTGCGGGGTTGGCGTTGCCGAAGTGGGTGACCATCCAACTGTTCGGTATTCCATCGCTTGTTGCGGGAGAGTTATCAAAGTTAAACGACAGAACCCGCACAGTCACATACGGCGAAGCATTCGTGCCATCGGAAACGCGCGCGTTGATTCGTGTGTAGGAACTGCCGCCCGCAGGATCCTGTCGCACAGAATCCGAGAACGCCCCATTGGCTGTGTAGTTGAGTAGAGAGCCCGACAATGAAAACACTCCGTTGCCTGTCGTCGCCGAATTGGTCGCCACTGTCGTCGTCGTGTTTTGCAAATCGTAACCACGCAGTTCCACCGAGTTGATGCCCGCAATGTTCGGCTGTGGCGATGCCGTTGTAATATCCATCATGCGACTGAAGGTGAACGGCGGCGTGTTGTTGGATGGATATGCCTGTTGAATCACCGGCGGATCGTACGCTCCCAGCGAAGCACCGCGTCCGTCCGCGTGGACTTGGAAATACATGATGGATTGGTAGAGCGTGTTGTTCGGTTCGGGGAAAGTTCCGCTGGAGTGAGCCATCGAAAGCGCGTGGCCGACTTCATGGCAGAGGACTTCGGTGAACGACGTCAAGTTCTGCATCGTAGCGGCTCCGTGTTCCAGCACCACGTAGCCGTAAGCAGTTTTGTAAAACTCATTCGTGCCCACAGCGCCTCCCAAGTCCCATGTGCCGCTGAGCGATGAAAGACTTCCGCGTCCGCCAATGCCGAGCGTGCCCGCGCTGTTGATCTGGCCGTAAGTGTCGTGTAGCTGAATGCGGAGTTTTTCATCCGAAGTGGTAATCGTGTCCGCGCCTGCGCCAAAACTCTGGATGGCTTCGATGTTGAACTTCAATTTGGTGACCGCCGACCAAGCGTTCAGTGCTTGAATGACCGCATTCGTCGCCTGAGCCAGCGTGATTCCTGCGGGCAATGAAGTCGCATCAATCAAAACGGGAATTGGCTCGCCGCGATCACACTGAATGAAGCGCGACGAAATCCCCGCTCCATCCACGAGCAACCCAGTCACGAGACTCGAAGTCGCGAAGCCTCCTTGGTCAGTCACATTGTCCCCTGCGGCAGTGCCGTTGTTCGTCAGCGCGCGGACTTCATTCAGCAACGATTCTTGTTCTGGCGGGAGCGAGCCGTTCGTGCGATTCAACTTCATCGCGCTGAAACTGCCTTGCGTGCCAGTCAACTTGCCATCCGCACGACGAACAACGAAGACGAGCCGCTCCTCGGTCTGTGCGAACAGGGGTGAGTTGCCCTGAAACTCCCGGTCTTCGCCGATGACGCCGCCGCGATGCACCACCGCGATGATGCGTGGGAACGTTCCTTTCAACGACTCCACAACCCGCAGCGACGTCCGCGTGTAAATCAAACCATCCGCCGTATCGCGATAACAATCTTGTCCCACCACCACGCCGCGAAACACTGCCGACGATGCGGCCACATGCTCGGCGGTACTAAGTGGAATGATTGAGGAGGCAACGATGGATTGTGTGAACAGCGCGAAGGCTGAAGCCAATAACATCGCGGGGCGATACGTGGTTTTCATCTGAATGAGTGCGGTCGAGAGAACGAATTTGGTTTGCACGTAATAATGTTTGATTGAAGTGTGATTGAATTGCAACAACCGGTTCGCGGGAGGTGCGACCCGAAATGGCGGTCACTGATATGAAGGAGTGAGAGCGACACCTCGCTCGCCGCGCGACGATTCCTACCTCGGTATGCGTCAGCCTTGGGTCACGCCTGCTATCCCCTTGCTCCTGTTTTGTCTGAACGGTTAGCATTGTTGCGTGCTGAATCTGCCGGAGCGTGTTGAACATTCCATCCGCGAGCGAACGCTGTTTCGTCGTGGAGAGAAGATTCTCGTCGCGGTGTCTGGCGGGCTGGATTCGATGGTGTTGCTTGATGTGTTGGCTCAACTTGCCAAAGCTCATCAATGGAAATTGATCGTGGCGCATTACAATCATCAGTTGCGTGGGCGGAGCAGTGATGCAGACGAACGTCTCGTAAAGAAAACGGCGACGAGTCTCGACCTCCCGTTTCATGCTGGGAGTGGTGATGTGAAGTCGCTCTCGCGGACGAGTGGCGGCTCGATTGAGATGGCGGCGCGGGAATTGAGGCACGCATTTCTTGTGAACGCGGCGAGGAAGTTTCGTTGTCGCGTCATCGCCACAGCTCACCACTCAGACGATCAGGTGGAGTTGTTCTTTATCAGATTGCTTCGAGGTGCGGGCGGAGAAGGTTTGGCCGGGATGAAATGGAATGCTGAATCTCCGGCGGATCGGAAGCTCCGGATCGTCCGTCCGTTGCTGAATGTGGAGAAGGCCGCGCTTGCGGAGTTTGCGAAGGAGGCGGGTATCACGTTCCGCGAAGACGCGAGCAATCGTTCGACGGACATTCTGAGAAATCGTGTTCGGCTAGAATTGCTGCCGTTGTTGCGGCGGCGATTTAATCCGGCGGTGGACAAATCCATTTCGCGACTGATGGAGATTGTCGGCGCGGAGGCAGAAATCGTGACCGCGCTGGCGGAAGAATGGCTGGCCGACGGTGTGGCTGGTAGGGCGCGTCACTCCGTGCGCGCCGACGTTTGCCTGGCCAAGACCGGCGCGCACGGAGTGACGCGCCCTACCAGCGCATCTCAATTGGGAGGTTGTTTCAAAGAATGTCAGGTCGCTGTTCAGCGCCGAATTATTCAACTTCAGTTGCAACACCTCGGCGTGATGGCGGATTTTGAGTTGATCGAATCGTTGCGGGTTGAACCGGAGAAAAGTATTTCTGTTGGGCGAGAAGTTTGGGTTCAGTCGGATGACAGCGGTTTGGTAAAAAAAGTTTCGCCGCCAGTTCGTGGTTTCAATGATGGCGTCGCGCGAGTCACACTTGGCAACAGGGCCGGGAAAACGGAGTTCTCCGGCGCGCACATTTCCTGGGAGTTTGCGACGAATGGAAAACATCAGATTGGCTGTGGTGTTCGGGGAATGGAGGCGTTTGACGCGGAGAAAGTCGGCGGAAGAATTGCGTTGCGGCATTGGCAGGCGGGCGATCGCTTCCAACCCATCGGCATGAAGTCAGCGGTGAAATTACAGGATTGGTTTACCAACCAGAAGATTTCTGCTGCGCGGCGGCGTGAGTTGATCGTGGCGACGACTGAACGCGGGGAGGTGTTTTGGGTCGAAGGGTTGCGGATCGGCGAGCGGTTCAAGCTAGGCAAGCTGACGCGACGAAGGCTGGTTTGGCGTTGGATTCGGCAGTGAAGCTGCTGGAACTACTGGATTGCGGGGGTGCTTTCATCATGTTAGTTTTTGCCCTGCGTTAAATTAAAAGATCATGGCTGACGAAAATAAAATCAAAGACGACGACAAGAACTCACGGAAACTCGGCGGCGGCAAGATGCAGCCCGGCACGATCATTGTTTGGATCGCGATCATCGTGATCATGGGTTTCTTGTTCACGATGAAGGACAAATTCG
>JAYUAV010000144.1:0-1572 GCA_043741175.1 Verrucomicrobiota bacterium | reverse complement strand
CGATGTTCTGGATTGAGTCGTGAACGGAACGCGGTGGCGATCACGGGCTGGCTCTTGCCGCCGAGATTCGTCATGTCGTAGAAATTATGCGGCTCAAGCCCGAAGGCTGCAAAGAACGCTGCGACCCAGCGATATTCCTCCGGCTTACCGATACGGATCGCGCCGTGTCGTTCGCCGCTGGCTTTATCGAGTTCGGTTTCGGAGAGTTGAAAACCTGTGTATTTGCAAGCCAGCAAAGCGCAGACGGACTGGTTGCAGGCTTTGTTGACGAGCAGCGACTTGTCGTACAGCGGCACTTCCTGACCGAACATTTTGGAAAGTTCTGCAAACAGGAGATTCTGCATCTCGGTCTTGTTTGCAAACTTGGCGCTCATGAGGTTTTCAATAGCTCAACTGCCAAACTGGATTCCCTGCGCGAGTGGCAACTCCGTGCCGTAATTGATCGTCGCAGTCTGTCGGCGCATGTAAGCCTTCCACGAATCGCTGCCGCTCTCGCGTCCGCCGCCGGTTTCCTTTTCGCCACCGAACGCGCCCCCAATCTCCGCGCCGCTCGTGCCGATGTTCACATTGGCGATGCCACAATCACTGCCGCGCGCAGAGACGAACAATTCCGCCTCGCGAACGTCGTTCGTAAAGATCGCGGAGCTGAGTCCCTGCGGAACTTCGTTGTTGAATGTGATGGCATCGTCGAACTCGCGATAGCTGATGATGTAAAGAATCGGAGCGAACGTTTCGTCGTGAACAATCTGCATGTCGTGACGAGCAGCAACAATGCACGGACGCACGTAACACCCGCCGGGGAACTGGTCGCCCGCGAGCGGCTCGCCACCGTAAAGAATCTTGCCGCCCTCGGACTTCACTCGCTTGAGCGCGGCCTGCATATCGGCGACGGCTTGCTCACTGATCAACGGCCCACAGAGCGTGCCAGCCTCAGCAGGATTGCCGATGGAGATTTGTTCGTAAGCCGCGAGCAGTCGTTTGATGAGTGTGTCACGGACTGTTTCATGAACAATGACGCGCCGCGTGGTAGTGCAACGCTGCCCCGCCGTGCCAACCGCGCCGAACACAATCGCGCGCGAGGCAAGATCGAGATTCGCGCTGGGCGCAACGACGATGGCGTTGTTGCCGCCAAGTTCGAGGATGGTTTTGCCAAATCGCTTGCCGACAACTTCCGCCACGCGCGCCCCCATGCGACACGAACCTGTGGCAGAAATGAGCGGCGCGCGTTTGTCAGCTAGCAGGCGTTCGCCAACGGTGACATTGTCGCCGATGACGAGCGTGAAGATCGCGGGATCAACTCCGTTCGCGCGACAGACACGCTCCGCGATCTTCGTCGTCGCAATCGCACAGAGCGAAGTGAGACTGGACGGTTTCCAAACACACGCATCACCGCAGACCGCAGCCAGCGCGGAGTTCCACGCCCAGACCGCGACGGGAAAATTGAACGCCGAGATCACGCCAACGACTCCGAGCGGATGCCATTGCTCCATCATGCGGTGATTGGGACGCTCACTCGCGATAGTCAGTCCGTAAAGCTGGCGAGAGAGACCCGTGGCGAAGTCGCAGATGTCT
>JAYUAV010000143.1:0-4039 GCA_043741175.1 Verrucomicrobiota bacterium | reverse complement strand
AACGTAGTGCGATTTACCATCGCGCGTGGGGATGACGATGAGCGAGCGGCGGGTGAGATCGGGAGCGTTCGCGGCTTCGAGCTTGCGACGGATATGCGTCGTGACGCGCATGACGTTCTTCATCACGGCCACTGGATTCTTGAACACACCTTTGTTGATCTTCTGATGGATGTAACGGACGCGCGTGCCGCCCTGATCGTAAGTGGCGGAATAGGTTTCGTTGATGTGTCCGATCTTGAACGTCTCGGCGTGTTGGATTTCGCCGTAAATCTGGAAGTGGCGCGAGATTTCCTGAAGTTGTTTTTCCTGATAGGCCATAAAGTTGTTGGTTGTGCTTGGGTAAGTGTGAACGGCCAGCCAATTCCGGGCAACGGCAAAGCTTTTGTGAACATCCCTTCCTTGCGCGGGCTTCGCGCGGCAAGGTAACTTGTCCGCGATGTCACATTCCGACTTTGTCCATTTGCACCTGCACACCGAGTATTCGTTGCTCGATGGCGCGTGTCGTTTGGACAAACTTGTCGAGAAGGCGCACGAGTTGAAATTTCCTTCACTCGCCATCACAGATCACGGCGCGATGCACGGCGTGGTGGATTTTTACAAAACGGCGCGCGAGAAAGGCGTGAAGCCGATCATCGGCTGCGAGGTTTATGTCGCGCCGGGTTCGCGGCTGGAGAAAAAATCCTCTACCGGTGGCAAGGATGTCTATAACCATCTCGTGCTGCTCGCCAAGGACGAGGTCGGCTACAAAAATCTCGTCAAGCTCACTACGGCGGCGCACTTGGAGGGTTATTATTACAAGCCGCGCATTGATAAAGAAATTCTCGCCGCACACAAAGAAGGGTTGATCGCGTTGTCAGGTTGTCTCGCGAGCGAAATTCCGCAGGCGATCATGCAGGATCAAATCACGAAGGCGCGTGACTCACTGGATTGGTTCAAGCAGACGCTCGGCGCGGAGAATTTTTATCTCGAACTTCAAAACCACGGCATCGCTGAACAGGCGAAGGTGAACAAGCATCTCATCGCGTGGGCGAAGGAGTTCGGCTTGAAATGCGTGGCGACGAACGACGTGCATTACGTCGAGAAGAAGCACTCGCACGCGCATGATTGTCTCGTGTGCATCGGCACACAATCCATGTTGAGTGACCCCAAGCGCATGAGCGCGGGCTATGTGCCGGAACAATTTTACCTGCGCTCGGCTGAGGAGATGAAGTCGCGCTTCACGGATACGCCTGAAGCGATCACGAACACGTTGGAGGTGGCGGAGAAGTGCAATGTGGAGTTCAAGTTTCCGAAGGACGTCAAGGACATGCACTATCCAGTGTTCAGTCCGCCGGAACATTTCACACGGGAAGGTTATTTGCGGAAGCTGCTCGCGGAGGGTTTGCAGCGGCGCTACACGCTGCGCGTGCGTGCGGAAGGCGAGGAATACATCGTTGAAGGTATTGATGATCCGAAGCGATTGCCGACTTATCGAGTCAACGAACCCCTCACCCCGGCCCTCTCCCTAGGGGAGAGGGAGAATCGCTTCCAGCCATCTGGCGAATCTGGCGTGGCCAACAGCTCGAACGACTCACAACAATCCAGAAACACTCAACTGCTGTCCCCTCTCCCCGGGGGAGAGGGTCAGGGTGAGGGCGGGCGTAAAACAAATATCCACGACCCGGCTGTCGCGGCTGCGATCAAGGATGTCATTGACCGCCTTCAACTTGAACTCAAGGTCATTGAGAAGACCGGGTTCATTTCCTACTTCTTGATCGTTGCGGATTTCGTTCAGTACGGACGCAGCAAGGGCATCGCTTGCGTGGCGCGCGGTAGCGCGGCTGGCTCGATTGTTACCTATCTGCTCGAAATCGCGAACGTGGATCCGATCCGTTATGGGTTGCTCTTCGAGCGATTTCTGAATCCAGAACGCGTCAATCCTCCTGACATTGACATTGATTTTGCGGACGACCGTCGCGCGGACGTGATCGAATACGTGCGCCAGAAATACGGCAGTGATTCCGTCGCGCAGATCGTCACGTTCGGCACGATGGGCGCGAAGTCTGTGGTGCGCGATGTGGGCCGCGTGATGGGTTTGAGCTACGGCGAGTGTGATCGGTTGGCGAAGCTGATTCCAGCAGAGTTGAAAATGTCGCTGGAGAAAGCGCTCAAGCAGGTGCCGGAACTCAAGCAAGCCTACGAGACAGAAGAGACGACGCGTGAGTTGATTGACACGGCGTTCATCCTAGAAGATTTGTCGCGCAACTCCAGCGTTCACGCGGCGGGCGTGGTCATCGGCGATCAACCGTTGGTAAACCTGCTTCCGCTCAAGACTGACGAAGACGGCGCCATCGTCACCCAATACGCGATGAATCCGGTCGGTGAACTTGGCTTGTTGAAGATGGACTTCCTCGGGCTGAAGACGCTCACGGTCATTCGCAACACCTGCGAGATGATCAAGCGCACGCAGGGCATCACGGTGGACGTGGATCAATTGCCGCTCGACGACAAGAAAACTTACGACCTGCTGAATCGCGCGGAGACGCTCGGCATCTTCCAGTTGGAATCTGGTGGTATGCGCGATTTGTGTCGCAAGTTTCAGATCGCAAGCGTTGAGCACATCACCGCGCTCGTGGCGCTTTATCGCCCTGGCCCGATGGACCTCATTCCTGAATTCATCAAGCGGCGTCACGGTGAAGTGAAGGTGGAGTATGAACATCCGCTGCTCGAACCCATCGCGAAGGAGACGTACGGCATCCTGATTTACCAGGAGCAGGTGATGCAAGCGGCGCAATACCTCGGTGGCTACACGCTGGGCGGCGCGGATTTGCTGCGGCGCGCGATGGGCAAGAAGAAGGTCGAAGAGATGCAGCAGCATCGCGAAATCTTCGTGAAGGGTTGCCTAGAGAAGAACAAAATCCCGAAGGCGAAGGCGAATCAGATTTTTGATTTACTGGAAAAGTTCGCGGGCTACGGATTCAACAAATCGCACGCGGCGGCTTACGCCATCGTCGCGTATCAGACTGCGCATCTGAAGGCGAACTATCCGGTCGAGTTCCTCAGCGCGATGATGACGAACGACATGGGCGACACAGCGAAGCTGGCGTTATTCATTGCCGAGGCGCGCGTGATGGGCGTGGAAGTTCTCGCGCCGGACGTGAATGAAAGCCATGTCGTCTTTGCGCCTGCACGCGACGGAAAGGTCATCCGATTTGGTCTGGCGGCGATCAAGGGCGTTGGTGAAGCGGCGGTGGAAGTGATTCTCAAAGCGCGGGAGAATGGGAAATTCACGTCACTCGCAGATTTTTGCGAGCGCGTGGATGGTCGTTCCGTGACGCGGAAAACTTTGGAGGCACTCATCAAGTCCGGCGCGTGCGATGCGTTTGGCCAAACGCGCGCCACGTTGTTTGCACAGATCGAACGGACGATGGCACGGGCGGCGAGCATTTTGTCCGACAAACAAAAAGGTCAAAGCTCGCTCTTCGGCGCGCTGGAAGAAAAGGCGTCGCCGATGCCCGAAACCATCAGCAACTTGCCGGAGTGGCCGCAGCACGAATTGCTCGCGCACGAAAAGGAATTGCTTGGCTTTTATGTCACCGGCCATCCGCTCACGCCGTTCGCGCCGATTCTGGAAAAGTATTGTCTCAACACCACTGCCACACTCGCGACGTTGCCAACGCGATCACTCACGCGCATCGGTGGATTGATCGCGGCGGCACAACATGGCGTGTCGAAGAAGAGCGGCAAACCTTACTCAATGGTCACGCTCGAAGACCTTGAGGGTTCGGTGCAAATCCTCGTGATGAACGAGAACTATGACAAGTTCCGCGCGTTGCTGGAGTTGAACAAAGCCATCATGGTCGTCGGTGAAGTGAACACTGGCGAAGACAAGCCGAAGATTTTCCCGCAGGAAATCTTCCCGCTCGAAGATGCGCCGAAGAAATATACCAAACGAGTGACGTTTCACCTACACACTCCGCATATCAAACCCGAAAGCATGGAAACCCTGCGCGACTTGATCGCGGCGCATCCGGGCAAATGCGAGGTGATGTTTTGCTTC
>JAYUAV010000142.1:0-2354 GCA_043741175.1 Verrucomicrobiota bacterium | reverse complement strand
TGATCCCGCTCGTCGGCTTCAAGAAGGAATTGGATTTGCAGGTCGCCATCGTCCACGAAGTCGCCGCGCTCGTGCAGAAAGAGAAGAAGGTGAAAATCTCCTACTCCGTCGGCACGATGATTGAAATCCCACGCGGTGCGTTGACCGCCGACGAAATCGCGCAGACCGCCGAGTTCTTCAGCTTCGGCACGAACGACCTCACGCAAACCTGCCTCGGCATGAGCCGCGACGACTCTGGTTCGTTCCTCGGTGCTTACACCGAAAACGAAATCGTGAAGAAGAATCCGTTCGCCTCGATTGACCAGACTGGCGTCGGCCAGCTCATCGAGATCGCCTGCGCGAAGGGCAACAAGACCCGCCCCGGCATCAAGCTCGGCATCTGCGGCGAACACGGCGGCGACCCCGACTCCGTCAAGTTCTGCCATCGCGTCGGACTCACCTACGTGAGCTGCTCGCCGTATCGCGTGCCCGTCGCGCGTCTGGCTGCCGCCCAAGCCGCCATCGAAGAGAAGCGCAGCAAAGCCAAGAAGAAGTAATTCGTTTCTGACAATTCAAAAGCCGCTCCGGGAAACCGGAGCGGCTTTTTGATTCTATTAATTTGACGTTACGCCTGCCATTTCGGCTAATGGGCAGACGGTTGATTTGAAAATCAACTCGACTTTGATTGAGGATGCAAAACGTGACTTGAGTGCCGCTGGCGTTGAAACTCGCTCGCATATTTCGCGGTAGGTGCGCCCGGAAGCAGTGACGGACGGACGGCTGTGTCGAAGACCAGCCGCAGCAACTTGGCAACGAGTGG
Source organism: Verrucomicrobiota bacterium (assembly GCA_043741175.1). Lineage (GTDB taxonomy): Bacteria > Verrucomicrobiota > Verrucomicrobiia > Limisphaerales > JADLHS01 > JADLHS01. The sequence continues at coordinate 1,555 of JAYUAV010000142.1, read as the reverse complement.
TGTGCGGAAAATTCGTGCGCCTTGCCTTCCCACGCGCTGCGGCTGTTAGGGAAGACACAGCCGCGCTTCAATCCCGGAAATTCTGGAACTGCACGGACACGGGGAAGTCGTGCGTGCGGACTGCACCTATTACCGCCTGCAAATCATCGCGGCTCTTGCCGGTGACACGCACCTGACTGTCTTGTATCTGTGTGGTCACTTTGAATTTTCCATCACGGATGAATCCCGTGATCTCTTTGGCGATGTCCGTGGCGATGCCTTGCTTGATCTTGATGACCTGTCGCGCGTGGCCGAGTGGCGAAACATCCGGCTCGCCCTGCTCAATGTTTTTCATGCTGATGTTGCGCTTGGCGAGTTTGCCTAGAACAATCTCGACGAGGGCGTTGATCTTGAACTGATCTTCGGCAGAGAGTTTGATCTCGTTTTTTTCCAGCTTGATCTCGGCCTTGCTGGCCTTGAAATCAAACCGGTTGGCGAGTTCCTTCTTGGCGATGTTCACCGCGTTCTCGATTTCCATCGAGTTCACTTCACTGACAATATCAAATGATGGCATGGCGGAATTTTAACCATGCGCCGCCAGATGGGAAAGATTTTATGAAGAATCCAAGAAGCCAGAAACGGAGGAAAATGTTCTCTGCAATGTCTGTGAAATGCTCGCCATCCCCATGAGCCGACTCACCCCAGCCCATCCGAGGAGGGAAGCATTGCAGGACGCGCCCGCAGAGATGAAATCAAAAGCCAACCATCGCGCGCGTGGTGACAATGAAAATAAGCACTGGCATAGCTTCTCGATTGCGACCATCCACGACGATCAGCAATACAGGTGTGACTTCATCCGCCAGTTTCTGCTTGAGCCGAAGCAGCTAGGAGAGGGCGGCAATTGCGAACGCGAAGGTAATTCTCCGTGAGAGCGACGAGAGTTTCACAACAAAGTCCCGTGCAAAATCCGATACGCGATGCTGAAATAAATGACCAAACCCGTCACGTCCACGAGCGTAGCGACAAACGGCGCGGATGCCGCCGCCGGATCAAAACCCAATCGCCGCAGAATAAATGGCAGCATCGAACCCGCCACGCTGCCGAACAAGACAACTCCAACCAAACTCAGAGCAACGGTCGCCGCGACGAGCATGTAGTGCGGGCCATAGACTTGTTCTTTGTGCGGCCAGAGGAGGATTCGGACCAGCGCGATGCAGGCGAGGATGCAACCCAACGCCAATCCTCCGACAAGCTCTCGCCGCAACACATGCCACCAGTCAGACAGCGAGATGTCACGCACGGCCAACGCTCGAATGATGAGCGATGTGGCTTGCGACCCTGCATTGCCGCCGCTGGAAATAATGAGCGGCACGAACAACGCGAGCACGACTGCTTTGGCAATCTCGTCCTCAAAATAACCCATCGCCGTGGCAGTGAACATTTCACCAACGAACAAGATCGCGAGCCAACCGGCGCGTTTCTTGATCATGTCGAACAACCCAATCCGCAGGTACGGCGCGTCGAGCGCTTCCATACCGCCGAGCTTTTGAATGTCCTCGGTAGCTTCGCGTTCGGC
>JAYUAV010000141.1:0-3622 GCA_043741175.1 Verrucomicrobiota bacterium | reverse complement strand
CAGACCGGCGCTCCTGCCGCGCAGAATTTCCGAAAGGCATTAACTTTTAATCACACCCACTGCGTCTGCCCCCGAACTTTCCCCCTTTCTCCACCCGGTCACTTCAACTATTTTGATGCCATGAGTAAAGTCGCTTCTAAAAATCTGCCCGACGTCCAAGGCCACTTCGGTCAATACGGCGGACGTTACGTGCCCGAGACGTTAATGCACCCGTTGCAGGAGCTGGAGGCCGAATACTTCCGCGCGCAACATGATCCTGCGTTTCAACAAGAGTTGAGTTACTATCTCCGCGAGTTCGTCGGTCGCCCCACGCCGCTTTATTTAGCCGAACGCCTCACCAAGGAACTTGGCGGCGCGAAGATTTATCTCAAGCGCGAAGACCTCAATCACACCGGCGCGCACAAGATCAACAATGCGATGGGCCAGATTCTCCTGGCCAGGCGCATGGGCAAGACGCGCATCATCGCCGAGACCGGTGCGGGCCAGCACGGCGTCGCCACGGCCACCGTCGCCGCGATGTTCGGTTTGAAATGCGTCATCTACATGGGCGCGGTGGATTGCGAGCGCCAGATGCTCAACGTGTATCGCATGAAGATGCTCGGCGCGGAAGTCGTGCCGGTTCATGCCGGCCAAAAGACCTTGAAGGAAGCCGTCAACGAAGCGATGCGCGACTGGGTCACGAACATCCGCAGCACGCATTACATCCTTGGCACGGCGTACGGCGCGCATCCGTATCCGGTCATGGTGCGGAATTTTCAGCGTGTCATCGGCGACGAAGCACGCCGGCAGATTCTGGAAAAGGAAGAACGTTTGCCCGACCTGCTCATCGCGTGCGTCGGCGGCGGCTCGAACGCCATCGGTCTGTTCTATCCGTTCCTCGACGACAAATCTGTGAAGATGCTCGGCGTGGAAGCGGGCGGACGCGGCATCCAGCCGGAGCAACACGCGGCGCGGTTTCACGGCGGGTCGCTCGGCGTGTTGCAGGGGACGCGCAGCTACATTTTGCAGGATGACTTCGGCCAGATTCAACTCACGCACAGCGTCAGCGCCGGGCTGGATTACGCCGCCGTTGGACCGGAACACGCGTGGTTGCACGACCAGAAACGCGTGGAATACACCTACGCCACCGACGACAAGGCACTCGAAGCGTTCACAAAACTCGCGCGACTCGAAGGCATCATTCCCGCGCTTGAAAGCGCGCATGCCGTGGCCGAGTGCATCGTCCGCGCGCCGAAGATGAGCAAGGACGCGCTCATCATCGTGAACCTCTCTGGTCGCGGCGACAAAGACGTGGCGCAAGCCGCAGACAAGATCGGTTTGCAGATGCCCAAGTGAACTGATTTGCTTCCGCTACAAAACTACTGTTGAACCATGAAATGCCGAGTCACGTTGATTGAACATGAGGACGGGGTTTCGGTGAGTTGTCCGACGCCGCGCGGCTGCCACTCTCAAGGCAAGACCCGCGAAGAAGCTTTAACCAACATCCAGAACGCCATCCGTGGGTGGCTTGCAGCGGAAGCGGACGAGGCCAAGCTCTTCAAGGTCAGCGAAGTTGAAGTCGCCATTTGATCTATGCCCAAGCTGCCTGGCCTTCGCCACCAAGACGCGCTGCGCGTTTTTGAAAAGCTGGGCTACCGCATCATCCGGCAAAGCGGGCATCGTCACGTCATTCAACAACGCCTCAAGCTGGCGGGCTGCTGGTGGAAAGAAACCCACGCCCAAGCCATGCTCAACCTGCGCGTCGCCCGTGCCAACAACCTCTGGAACTCCTACTGGTCAAAAAACTGAGCGGCACTTCCAGTCACACCCCTGCCGGGACAATCACCTTGTAATAAAATTCCGGTTTAAGAATAATGGCGCATCAAAATATGGCGAAAAAGGCTTTAATCACCGGCATCACCGGGCAGGACGGCTCTTATCTGGCGGAGTTGTTGTTGAGCAAAGGTTACGAAGTCCACGGCATCGTGCGACGCGCCAGCTCGTTCAATCGCCAGCGGCTTGACGCGATTTACGAAGACCCGAAGTTCCGCGAGGTGCGTCTCTTTTTGCACTACGGCGATCTAGGAGAATCAGGTTCGCTGACGCGTTTGCTGCACTCGATTCAACCTGATGAGGTGTACAATCTCGCAGCGCAGAGTCACGTCCGCGTCAGTTTTGATGCGCCGGAATACACACTCGACATCGGCGGCACAGGCACGTTGCGATTGCTGGAAGCCATCCGCCAGACAGGACAAAACCCGCGTTTTTATCAGGCTTCCTCCAGCGAAATGTATGGCAAGGTGCGAGAGATTCCGCAGACGGAGTTGACGCCGTTTCATCCGCGCAGTCCGTATGCTGTCGCCAAAGTTTGTGCGTATTGGGCCACGGTGAATTATCGCGAATCCTACGATATGCACGCGTCCAACGGGATTCTCTTCAATCACGAATCACCTCGCCGTGGCGAATCCTTCGTCACGCGCAAGATCACGATGGGCGTCGCGCAGATCAAAGCAGGTCTTCAAAACAAACTCGCGCTCGGCAATCTGGACGCGAAGCGCGACTGGGGTTACGCGAAGGAATATGTCGAGGCCATGTGGCTGATGCTTCAACAGGACAAGGCAGAGGATTACGTGATCGCCACGGGCGAAACCCATTCCGTGCGCGAGTTTCTGGAGGAATCTTTTGCACACGTCGGTTTGAACTGGGAAAAATACGTGGTGCAAGACGCTCGCTACATGCGCCCGGCGGAAGTGGACTTGCTCATCGGCGATCCGACCAAGGCGGAAAAACAGCTTGGCTGGAAACCAAAAACCAAGTTCAAGGATTTGGTTAAGATCATGGTGGAGGCGGATATTGAGTTGCTCAAAGCCCACCGCGAAGGTCGCATCAAAGTGACTTCCTGATCCATGCCGCGCGCACTGATCACAGGCATCACGGGACAGGACGGGTCGTATCTCACCGAACTGTTGCTGGAAAAAGGCTACGAGGTTCACGGGGTTGTTCGTCCCAACCAATCCTCGGAACAATCGCGGTTGAGTTGCTTGTCCAGCTACAACTCCATCCTCGGTCACAAATTATTTCTTCACGAAACCAAGCTGGAAGATTCCGCCACGCTTCGGCGCATCATCACCCGGAACGCTCCTGACGAATTGTATCATCTGGCAAGCATCACCCATGTAGGCAAGAGCTTTGAAGCTCCTGTCGCTGCTTGTGAATTGACCGGGATGGGAACGCTTCGACTCTTGGAAATCGTCAGAGAAATTCCGAAGCCGCCCAAATTTTTCCACGCGTCATCCAGTGAAATTTTTGGACGACCAGAAACCACGCCGCAGGATGAGAACACTCCCTTCCGCCCGGTCACGCCTTACGGCTGCGCCAAGGCGTTCGCCACGAACATGGTTTCCGTTTATCGCCAGACGCACGGACTCTTTGCCTGCAACGCGATCCTGTTCAATCACGAATCCCCACGGCGCGGAGAGAACTTCGTCACGCAAAAAATCTGTCGCGCCGCCGCCGCCATCAAACTCGGAAAGCAAAATGAGTTGGTGCTGGGCACGATCACTTCGTTTCGCGATTGGGGACACGCGCGCGATTACGTGCGCGGCATGTGGCTGATGCTCCAACAGGACAAGCCTGCGGATTA
>JAYUAV010000140.1:0-4324 GCA_043741175.1 Verrucomicrobiota bacterium | reverse complement strand
CACACCGTCGCCACGCTCGTCATCAACACGGGACGCAGCCGGGTCAACGTCGCTTCGCGCACGGCTTCGAGTTTCGTTTTGCCGCCGCGTTGCAGTTCGTTGGCGAACTCCACTATGAGTATTCCGTTCTTCGCAACGAGACCGACGAGTGTCACAAGTCCGACTTGCGCGTAGATGTTCAGCGTGGTTGTCCAGCCGTCCGTCCAGAAGTGCATGTTCGGATTCGGAAACTTGAGGAAGCAGAAGATCAGCGCGCCGAACATCGCCAGCGGCACCGAGCCGAGCAGGATGATGAACGGATCGCGGAAACTGTTGAACTGCGCGGCCAGCACTAGGAAGATCAACACAACTGAGAACGCGAACGCGGGTAGAAATTTGTTCCCTTCCGTTCGCAACTGTCGCGATTCACCTGTGTAATCGAGCACGTAACCTTTCGGCAAAATCTTCGCGGCTTCGGCTTCGAGGAATTTGAGCGCGACATCCAGCGGCTGGATCGCCACGCCGGAAATCTTCACCGCGTTCAACTGTTGGAAACGATTCAGAGCGCGGGGCGTCGTCTTCTTTTCGAAGCGCGCGAATGTGCTGAGTGGAACAAGCTCACCGCCGGGGCCTTTGACGTAATGGCTTTCGAGTTGCGATGCGTTGAGACGTTCCACGCGTTTGAGTTGTGGAATCACCTTGTAAGCGCGCCCGCCGAAGTTGAAGCGGTTCACAAAATTTCCACTCACGAGCGCGGCGACATCCGCGCTGACTTGCTGCATGCTCAGACCGAGTGCGGCAACTTTGTCGTGATCGAGCACGAGTTCGACTTCGGGTTGATCAATCTTGGTGTCAATGATCGGCGGGAACGCGAACATGCCGTTGGTGGCGCATTTCATCTGCAACTCCTGTGCGAATCCAAGTATCTGTTCCGGGTCAGCCGTGCTGCACAAAACAAACTCCACCGGGAAATCGCCGCCGCCTTGAAGCGCAGGTGGCGTGATTAGCATCACTTTGAGTCCAGGCACATGCGCCACGTTGGTCTGCAATCCAGCCACGACTTCAAACACGGTTCGCTTACGTTCTCCCCAAGGCTTGAGCACCAATCCACCGAATCCACCGTCCGGAAACGTGAGTTGGAAACTTTGTTTGGCTTCGGGTGCTTTGAACAATTCTTTGTTCAACTCATCGGTGTAGTGCGCGGTCTGATCAATCGTCGCATCCGCCGCCGCTTCCACCAATGTCAGCGCGATGCCTTGATCTTCCGCAGGCGCAAGTTCCTTGGCAGCCATCATGAACATCGGCACCGTTAACAAAGACAGCCCGATCCAAACCACATAAACCATCGGGCGCGCACTCAACGTGGCGTCGAGGATGCGACCGTAAAAAAATTTCAACCTCTCAAACGCGCGGTTGATCTTGCCGGTCAATCCTTGCTCCTCACTCTTCGCATTGAGCAGATGCGCGGACATCACGGGCGACAAGGTCAGCGCGACGACGCCAGAGATGGTCACCGCACCCGCGAGCGTCAGCGCGAATTCGCGGAACAATGATCCGGTGAGTCCGCCTTGAAATGCGATGGGCGCATACACCGCCGCGAGAGTTATCGTCATGGCGATGATTGGACCGACGAGTTCGCGCGCGCCGAGCAGCGCGGCGTTGAGTGGCGTTTGTCCCGCGCGAATGTGCCGCTCCACGTTCTCCACGATCACGATGGCGTCGTCCACCACGAGACCGACCGACAACACGATGGCGAGCAGCGTGAGCAGGTTCAGCGTGAATCCAAAGACCTGCATGATGAACACCGCGCCAATGAGCGAAACAGGAATTGCCACCAACGGAATCAGCACCGAACGCAGTGAGCCGAGGAATAGAAAGATCACGATGGCCACGATGACGAGTGTTTCTGTGAGCGTCTTGACCACTTCATGCAACGCATCATCAATATATTTCGTCGCATCGTAAGCCACGCGTCCGGTGAGGCCAGTGGGCAAATCTTTCTGGATTGAATCCATCTCGGCGCGGACGCGCTTGATGACATCGAGCGAGTTGGCGTTCGGCAAAACCCAGACGCCCATGAACACGGCGTGCTCTCCAGTGAAGCGCACTTCCGTGTCGTAATTCTCCGCGCCGAGCGAGACATCCGCCACGTCGCTCAACCGCACCAGCGTGTCTCCGTTCTGTCGCAGCACGAGATTCTTGAATTCATCCACGGAGCGAAGATCGGTGTTGGCGGTGAGGTTGACCTGCATCAACGCCCCTTTCGTGCGTCCGATGGCTGAGAGGAAATTATTCTTGGCGAGAGATTGTCGGACTTCATCCGGGCTGATGCCGAGAGCGGCGAGGCGATCCGGCTTGAGCCATACGCGCATGGCGAAGGTGCGTCCGCCGAGAATGTCCGCGCGTTGCACGCCGGGCAGAGCCGAGAGACGCGGCTGAACAACGCGCACCAGATAATCCGTGACCTGATTCGCTTCGAGAATGTCCGACGTGAAACTCAGATACGCGGAAGCAAATCGAGAATCGGCCACCTCGACGTTGATAATCGGGACTTCAGCTTCGGGCGGAAGATCGCGTCGCACTTGATCTACTTTGGAGCCGATCTCGGAGAGAGCTTTCGTGGCGTCGTAGTTCAGCTTGAGCCGCGCGGTGATGGTTGAGAGGCCGAGCTTGCTGCTGGATTGCAGATACTCAATGCCGTCGGCGGCAGCGATGGCGCGTTCAAGCGGCTGCGTGATGAATCCTCGCACCAGTTCCGCGCTCGCGCCGATGTAGGCTGTGGTGACGGTGACGGTGGCGTTTTCGCTGCGCGGATATTGGCGGACAATGAGCGAGCGGATGGCTTGGAATCCGGCGATGAGTATCACCAAATTAACCACGATGGCCAGCACGGGACGGCGGATGAAGATGTCGGTGAACGATTTCATTTTGGGAGACGGCTAGGAGTCTCTGCGTTGTTGCATCAGCTATCCGACGGATTGGGCTTCTTGTTCGAGGGCGGCGAAATGGTGTTGTTCTCCACCACGGCGGCTCCGTTGCGAAGTTTGAAGATGGCGGATGTCGCTACGCGTTCGCCTGCTTTTAGCCCCGACGTGATCGAAATAAAATCACCGCGCATCCGACCGACTTTGACAAATTGCTGCCGCACTACCAAATCACTGGGCGCGGCATTTGTCGCAGTGTTCGGCTCGATCACATAAACCGAATCGCCATACGGCACGCTAAGAATGGCCGTGGAGGGGATGGTCAAAACGCTGCGTTCTTCTGCGAAAACTATTTCCAAACTCGTGAACATTCCTGGCCGCAGCAACTCCTCTTTGTTTGCAAACGTCGCCTGCACACGAACGCTCCGCGTCATCGCGTCCAAGTCGGGATTGATGGCTGTGATGGTTCCGGTGAATTGTTTGTCGGGATAAGTGTCCGTGGTGGCGCGCACGGTGAGACCGGTTTTAATCCGCGCGAACTCCTGCTGCGGCAGCGAGAAATCTCCGTACACTGGCGCGAGTGATTGCAGCGAGACAATGAGTTTTCCGGGTTCGAGATACTGACCGACGTTGACCTGACGGATGCCGAGTCGTCCGGCGAACGGCGCGCGGATCACCTTCTTGGCAATAGTGGCGCGCACGGCGTCGGCGTTGGCTTGGGTCTGTTTCAATGCGGCCTCTGCTTGATCGAGTTCGGCCTGCGACAAGGTTTTTTCCTCACGCAAACTTTTCACGCGCCCAAGATTGGTTTTGGCCAGTTCGGTCTGGGCATCTAGCGAACGCATTTGCGCTTCCTCGGCGGAAACATCCATGCTCAGGAGCAAATCACCTTGCGCCACCGCTGCGCCGGACTCGAAGGCAATCGTGCTGACCGTGCCTGGAATCTCGGACGTAATTTTCACGCCTTGCACAGCTGTGATTGAACCCACGGTGGGCAACGTGTCCGGCCATTTTTCCTCCTTCACGACCGAGGATGAAGCGGTTTCCGCAGGAGGCTTGAAGCTTTTTCCGAAGGCGATGAGCGTGCGAATCTGCAACGTCTTGATCCCTGCGAGTGCAGCCAGTGCGATGATGACAACAACGATTCCGAGAATGATTTTCTTAAACATGAGGCGTGGTTTGGTGTGCCGGAAGGCTGGAGGCTCGCATCTTTTAGAGCCGCCGGACAATTCTAGCGATTCGTTTTCAACTTGAACACGTTAGGCAGCGCAGGCAGCGAGGTCAAAACGATTGTGACTCGCTCTTGTGTTTGTATTGTTTCCGTTTTCTGTCTTCCATACGCGCTCGGCCTGAATAATCATTCTTTCATGCGACCCACTTTGCTCATCCTTGCTCTGTTCACTTTTTTTACTCACGCCAAC
>JAYUAV010000139.1:0-7582 GCA_043741175.1 Verrucomicrobiota bacterium | reverse complement strand
CGTGCGCGACATGGGCGCGAGTGTTTTTCTCGATCTCAAATTTCACGACATCCCGAACACCGTCGCCAAAGCCGTCGCCGCTGCTGTGCGATTGGACGTGCAGATGCTGACCATTCACGCCAGCGGTGGCAGCGAAATGATGCGTGCCGCCGAACAAGCCGCACAACAGACCGCTGCTCAGTTGGGTCGCCCTGCCCCGCTTGTTCTCGGCGTCACCGTGCTGACGAGCCAGGATTCCGCCACGCTCGCAGAACTCGGCGGCGAGACGGATGTCGTCAAACAAGTCGAACGACTCGCCTTGCTCGCTGCAAAGTCGGGCCTGCGCGGGTTGGTCTGTTCGCCACTGGAGATTGTTGCGTTGCGCCGCATCCTGCCGCCGGAGATGCAACTTGTCACGCCTGGCATCCGCACGGGTGCAGAAAAAGCTGACGACCAGAAGCGCACGCTCACACCGCGCGAAGCCATTCAAGCAGGCGCAAGCTGGCTTGTCATCGGACGCCCCATCACTGCCGCCGCTGATCCACGCGCAGCAGCGGAGAGCATTTTGAATTCACTGAGATAAGGAAATCCAACTATGAAAACACTCACTGTCGTCGCCACGTTTGTCGCCCGGCCGGGCAAGGAAGCTGAATTGCGCGCCGCGCTCATCGGACTCGTCGCCCCCACGCGGAAGGAATCCGGCTGCCTCAACTACGATTTGCACATCTCGACCGAGTCGCCCGCGAAATTTCTCTTCCACGAAAACTGGACCGGGAAACCCGCGCTTGATGCACACATGCAGACACCGCATATCCAAGCATTGTTGCCGCGCGTGGATGAGTTGTGCGCGGAAGCTCCCTCGATCACGACATGGGACAAGATCGCGTGAGGTTCAACTCACCGCCCAGTTCAAAATGGCCTTCTGCGCGTGCAGCCGGTTTTCTGCTTGGGTGAAGATCGTGTCCGCGTTGGACTCAAAGGTCGCATCGTCAATCTCCTTGCCGCGATACGCAGGCAGACAGTGCATCACGAGCGCGCCGGGTTTGGCGAGCTTCACAAGTGATTGATTGATCTGATAACCTTTCAACACCTTGAGCCGCGCGGCGGATTCCGCTTCTTTCCCCATCGAAACCCACACGTCCGTGTAAAGCACGTCTGCGCCGCGTGCGGCAGATTTCACGTCCTCAGTGCAAATGATTTTTCCGCCAGCACGCTTGAGCAAAGCGGCGTTGGGTTGAAATTTCTTCGGCGCAGCGATGCGGAGTTCAAAATCAAGTTTCGCCGCCGCAAACATCCACGACACTGGCACATTGCATGCGCCATCGCCGACGAAGGTGACGATCTTGCCTGCGATTGATCCCAGCTTCTCTTGAATCGTCTGGATGTCCGCAAGAATCTGGCACGGATGCTCCGCGTCGGTGAGCGCGTTGATCGTGGGGATTCCAGAGAATCGCGCGAACTCCTCCACGTCGCTCTGCGCGTACGTGCGGAAGACCGCGCCATGCAACATGCGCCCCATCACGCGCGCGGTGTCTTTGATCGGTTCGCCGCGTCCGAGTTGAATATCCGTCGCGCTGAGAAACATCGGTCGTCCGCCGAGTTCACTGATGCCGACCTCGAAGGACACGCGGGTGCGCGTGGAAGATTTAGAGAAGATGAGTGCCCACGTCTGGCCCGCGAGCGGTTTGGTTTTGTGAGAACCCCGCGTGCGTTTCATCAGGACGGCGTCGGCCAAGATTTGCTCCATGTCCGCCCGCGCCAGTTTTTCAATGCTCAGTAGATGTTTCATCCGCAATCAAACGTGTTCCAAGCGGCATTAAATACAATCACGCGCCCAGCTTCGCAATCACTCTCTCGATGATGATCAAACCTTCCTCCGCATCACCGCGAGAGAGGTTCAACGGCGGCAACAGACGCAACACATTCTGTCCGGCAGGGATCACCAGCAATCCTTCCTCTTGTAATCGCGATGCTAACAGCGACGACGGCATCTTCCCTTCCACGGTGAGTGAAGGAATGTTCGGCGCGAGTTCAAAGCCCAGCATCAAACCCATTCCGCGAACCGTCCTCACGTATTGAGGATAATTTTTCGCGATCTGCTCCAAGCCTTCGCACAAGAAATCGCCGATGAGCCGCGCGTTCTCCGCCAGTTTTTCGTTCTCGATGACTTCCAGAATCTTCAAGCCCACCGCACACGCAAGCGGCGACCCGCCATAAGTCGTGCCGTGCGTTCCTGCGCTCAACAAGTCCGCATACGACGCGCGTACCCAGAACGCACCCATCGGGAAACCGCCGCCGAGCGATTTTGCCATCGAGACGCCATCGGGTAAAAACTTCTCACCGCCCGGAACACCTTCGAGGATGCGTTGGAAACTTTGGAAGCGTCCGCTGCGGAAATGTCCACACTGCACGCCGTCCACGAGCAGCAACAACTTCTTCTCGTCGCACAACGCGCGCAGGCCGAGCAGATACTCCGGCGTGGCGGGTGTGACGCCGCCTTCACCTTGGATTCCTTCGATCATTATCGCCGCAGTTGCAGGCGAAATGGCGGCGCGCATCGCTTCGAGATCGTTGTAAGGCACATGGCGGAAGCCAGCCACCATCGGCTCGAAACCCTTCTTCACCTTGTCTTGCCCCGTGGCTGCGATGCCTGCCAGCGTGCGTCCGTGGAAAGAATTGATCGCGGTGATGATCTCGAATCGCCCTTCGTCGTGACCGAACTTGCGCGCGAGCTTGAACAGACCTTCATTCGCTTCCGCGCCGCTGTTGCTGAAGAAACATTTGCCGGGGCCGATCAACTCAACCAATGCCTGCGCGAGGCGACCCTGTGGTTCGGTGTAATAAAGATTGGAGACGTGGACGAGTTTTGCCGATTGCTCCACGAGTGCTTCAGTGATCGCGGGATGCGCGTGACCGAGCGAACAGACCGCGATACCACCGCCGAGATCAAGATAGCGACGTCCGTTCACATCGAAGAGATGACTGCCAGCGCCGTGACTGAGTACGAGTTCAAATCGCCCGTAGCTGGGGATGACGTTCTTGGTGAAAAGTTCGCGCACCCGCTCGAATTGATTGCGGACGATGGGCGGCGGCGACAGCGGCACGATCTCTTTCATAATTTGATCAACGTAACAACGGATGAATGTTTAGAGCCGACAGCCCGGCGTGAAAAGAGAAATGTTGGGGAAGCCACCAACGAACATCTCAGGGGGCCACGGGAGCAGTGGGAGCGACAGCGGGCGGGGCATTTGTTTCAGACGAAACAGGAAGCGCGGTTTCAAGCGGCATTCCCAGTGCAGAACGCAGCGCAGCGCGCATCTCCGGCGGCCAATAGTTTGCCTTGGTATCCAACAGGCGAGACAACACCTGTTGTTCAACTTCCCCGACGGATGGCAGGCCGATGCGTTTCTCATTCGCGCCGCCGGCGATCTTCTTCGTGTAAGCCTGACGTAGCATCTGAGCGAGATTGCGGAGTCCGGCAGCACGATTCTTATCGCCGAGGATCAACTGGCGGTAGCTTCTCGCGAGTTGACCTTCCATTGCGGCCTTCACGCGGTCGCGGCTTGTTTCGCCCACATCTTCGACGATGCGGCCAACGGCAAATTCTTCCAGGGTGAGATTGCTAGGGATCGAGTCGAGCTTGCCCATGAGCAACGACTTGTCGGGATATTTCTCGCCAAGATATTTGTACCACTTCAACGCTTCGGGGATGCGGTCGTGTTCGTAGAGGAAATAGACGGCGTTGCCGAGAAGATTGCGATGCGCAGTCTCAATGTTTGACTTCATTCCCGGCTCATCAAGCATCGCCTGCTCATACACGTCACTGACCTTTTGAACGATCTCGAGGTTCGGGCCGAAATCAAATCGCTTGGCATACTCGTCTGGAATCAGTCGCCCGCGCTGCAAACTCAGTTGCATACACTGATAGACCACGCGGCGAAGTTGGATCAGCTCATCCGCCTTCACCTTCGTTGGATTTTCCGCAGCAGCGCGAAGTCCGAGAGACGCCCAATAGATCGCGTGAGCTTCTGGCAATCGCCACTCCAATGGCCCGTGCCTGTCATCCACCACTTTCATGAACGCCGGATCCATCTTGAACTTGTTCGTCAAAATGTTGAGCCGTCGCAACGCATCCTCCGTCTTCGGATTCAGCAACTCATCGAGCTTGGGTTCGCCTTTCCCGAACACGGTCGCCATCTCGTAAATCCACGCCTGTTTATAGACCATGTTCGCATCGTCGAGATTCGCACCCATCTTGTGTTGAAATTGCCACGCCAATTCGCGGTAGATCAGCACCTCGTTTGGATTGTATTTCAATCCTTCGTCGCGCAGCAGCGCGATGCCGCGCTGCACCCAACGCCAGCGATCCTCGGCATCTTTGAACTTCACCGAGATGTTGTAAGACATGTTCCACGCCTGCACGGTCCAGACTTGAACGAAATGCGGTTCGAGCTTCGTGATCCAGTCCGCGAGCTGCGCCATCTCAAAAAATTTATCCTCCTCCTGCAACTCCGTGGCGCGTATCCACAGCGCGTTGGCAATCAATCCCCGGAATCCGCCGAGTGCCACCGTGGTGAACGCCAGCAACGGCGGCGCGTTCTCCAGTGGAGTCACGCGGGTCAGGCCGAGCGCGTCGCGGTCGCGATTCAACACGCGCTGCATCAGCGTCGAGCCGATGAGCAGCACCACAGCGAGCGCGAGCAGAATGAATTTTCTCAGGCGATCTTTCATTGGTTGGATTGCGCTGTCGCCAGTTCACGGCGGTTGAACGTCCAGATGCCGAAAGTGGCAATGATCCCGCCAAGCAACAGCACGATCTGTCCGAACGCGCGACCCAATTCCGCCCAAGTAATGCTGCGGCCTGCGCTCAGTGCATCAATCGGTGAAAAATCTTTCGCGAGGTTGATGACTGTGAGGATGACTTTGAACAGCGGCACTGCGATGAAGTCCAGCGCAGCCGATCCGCGCTGACCTGTTTCTTGGTTGTAACTCATGATCGTACCATCCGCGACCACTGTGGAAAGCGTGCCCGCCGAGAACACCACCATCAAGGCCGCCAATGATGCGAACGCGGCGACCGGGAATGACAGGAAGCTCGCCGCCGCAAGTCCCATCGTGGATAGCAGCGCCATCCAGCAAAAAATAATCCCAAGTCCACGCGAAAAATTCAGCCCGAAGCCACCCTCGCGGTACAACACCTCGATGCCTTCTTCCATCGTGAAGAGCAGCGAGACGGGATTAGGATTCATCACCGTCACCGTGAGGATTCCGTTCTCGTCGAAAAGGTCGGGTGGAATTTCAAATTCGTGAAACGTCTCCGGCGCGAGACTCATCGGCGTTGGCGTCTGCCAGTAGGCTGTCTCCTTCGGCACGCCGACGCGCCAAAAGACATCGAACGTGCCCGACGGACTTTTCACGGCGGTGTTGAACTTCACGCGCAGAAAGAGTGGCTGCTTGCGGATGAAGTTTTTCGCGAAGCCAAGATCAAGCTTCCAACTCTGCTCATAGTTGGGCGGGACATTTTGCAGATCAGACCTCAAACCTTCCTTGATCTGCTGGCGCAACACGGGCACCTCGGCAGATGTCACCGGCGCGCGTTCCAACGCTTTCTTCAACTCCTCGTTGGTGGCCTTCTCGATTTCTTTTTCAAACGTGGGCGGCTTTGCTCCAGCGCGAGCGACGAGGACTTCATTCCGCAAAATCTCCTGTTCCTGTTGTGGCAATTTCGTCGCGCGCATCTGCAACAGGAAGAACACGCCCGCACCTGAGATCGTGAGTAACGCGGCGTTAAGCAACATGATGCCGAGCCATTTGCCGAGCCAGATTTGCCAGCGCGCGATGGGCTTCACCACCACCATCTGCATCTGACATTCCTCGATATCGCGAGCGAGTGTGCCGCAAGAAAGCCAGAGCGTGGACAAGCCAAGCAACGCCGTGATGGTACTCAATGTGTAGGTCAGCAAAATCTGCGTGAACCCGCGCGCCGTGCCGTCGTCTTTTATGAGCAACGGCAAACCCACCACCGCCGCGAGCAACAGCACCGCCACGACAATGAACAGCCGGAAGCGGAAGGCCGCTTTCCAGGTCAGACCCGCGATGGTGAACAGTTGTTGCATGTTTGAAATCGTCCTCGTCCTCGTCCTCGACTCATTTCTTCTTCCCCAACAAAGACGACAGCTTCTCGTCCGCCTTCGCCAAGTCTTCCGTCTTCGGCTGCGGCGCGGGCTGACTCGGTGCGGGATCGGGTTCAACTTTGGTCAACGCATTGAGCTTCTTCTCGTTGACGGTGGGTTGAGGGTTGACGGTTGTTGTTTGAGAAACCACAGCCGTCGGCAACGTGAGCTTTTCCAAAACTTTTTCTGACGCCGGCTGTGCTGTCGCTTCGCCGCGCAAGTATTCCGCCACGCGAGCACCCGACTGCGCACCGCTGGTTTGTTCCGACGCTTGCTTGGCCTTCTCTACGACTTCGAGGAAATAGCTCTCCAGATTCTGTGTGGGATTATCCACGCGCACCTCGCCTGCGCCTGCGTCCTTGCGGATGATCTCCAACACGCGCTCCATCGTTTCGCGCGGCAACACTGGCGTCGTGATGCGAAGCGTATCCGGCTTGGCGAGTAATTCCTTCAACGTGCCAATCGCCTGAATCTTCCCGCCGTAATAGATCACCACGCGATCACAAACATCTTCCACGTCCGACAGCAAATGACTGCTGAGGATCACCGTCTTGCCACGCTTGGCGAGGGCGATGATCAAATCCTTGATCTCGCGGCAACCAATCGGATCAAGGCCCGCCGTCGGTTCATCGAGAATGATGAGATCGGGATCGTTGATAAGCGCCTGCGCCAGCCCGATGCGGCGTTGCATACCTTTGGAGAATTCCCCCACGGAGCGCGTGAGCGTCTGGTTCAGCCCGACCATTTCGAGCAACTGCTCGGCGCGCTTATCGCGATCACCTTTTTCGAGATGGAACAGGTTACCAAAAAAATCCAGCGTCTCGCGCGAGTTGAGATAGCGATAGAGATATGATTCCTCCGGCAGATAACCGATGCGCGCCTTGGTCTGCACATGACGCGGCGACTGACCGAACACCTCGATGTGGCCCTTGGTCGGATAAAGCAACCCGAGCAGCATCTTGACCGTGGTGGATTTACCCGAACCATTCGGTCCGAGCAGGCCGAACACCTCGCCGCGCTTCACGTCAAAGTCCACATCATTCACCGCATGAGCCTTGGAGCGACCCCAGAAATCTTTGAACACCTTTGTCAACCCGCGCACGGAGACGACGACTTCACCGGACTTGGGATTGTTGGTTACAGATTGCGGATTTGATTCAGCGACTGGCATAGGTCAATTCAGTTGATCGTAAGAGCCGTTTGGTTGCTTACACCGCCACTTCACAAAATGCCGGGTAGCTGTGTGGTTCGGGGACTGCTGTGCCCTCCAGTCGCATTCCCTCAACATGGAGCTGCATCGCCTCGCGCATTTCACGTTCGACATCGTCTCTCGTTGCGCCAGTTGCAATGCAACCCGGCAAATCGGGCGAGTAAGCAGAGTATCCAGTGGCTGTTTCTTCGATGACGACCAGATATTTTTTCATTTGAGT
>JAYUAV010000138.1:0-2046 GCA_043741175.1 Verrucomicrobiota bacterium | reverse complement strand
TCTTGTTCGTCTCGTTGAAGTAATTTGCTGACCACTCGTTCTGGAATAGCACGACGGGATTCTTGCCGATGTCGTAGGCGATGCGTGCGCCGGTGGGTAAAGAGATCGCGTCGAGTTCGTCTTCTTTGATGTCTTGCGGCAGCCAACGCACGACATTCCACGGCGCGGCTTCGAGTCGCGACTCCGCGCCGTATTCGCTTTCGAGACGGAATTGCACGACTTCAAATTGCAGCGGACCGACGGCGGCGAGCAGCGGCGTTTTCACGGATGAGTTGCGCAAGTAAAGCGCTTGGATGACGCCTTCTTGCAATAGTTGATCCAGGCCTTGGCGGAATTGTTTGAACTTTCCGGTGTTCGGATTGTGCAAGTAGCTGAAGGCTTCAGGCGTGAAGCGCGGGATTTCTTTGTAGAGAATCTTGGGATCAGTCGTAAGCGTGTCGCCGATGCCGAAGCTGTCGTGGCCGACGAGTCCGATGACATCGCCGGGATAGGCTTCGTCCACCGTCTCGCGTTCGTTGCCGAAGAGTTTGTGCGAACTGGAGAGGCGCACTTTTTTCTCGGATCGCGAGTGATGCACGGTCATGTCGCGATCAAATTTCCCGGAGCAGACGCGGATAAACGCGATGCGGTCGCGATGTTTTGGATCCATGTTCGCCTGAATCTTGAAGATGAATCCGGAGAACGCCGGGTTCTCAGGCGCGATCTCAATGCCACCGATCACGCGTGATTTGGGCGCGGGCGCGTGTTTGAGAAAACCATCGAGTAGAAGTTGCACGCCGAAATTGTTCACGCCGCTGCCGAAGAACACGGGCGTGGTCTTGCCCGCGAGCACGGAAGCTTCGTCGAACGATTCACCCGCGAGTTCGAGCATTTCCAATTCTTCGAGCGTCTTGCTGAAATCAGCTTCACTCAAATTTCCACGCACTGCCGGGTCGTGCAATCCGCCGACGGTGACAGGCGCGCGATATTTGCCGCCCACGACGCGCTCAAACGTGTGCATCGTTTTGGTCTGTCGGTCGTAGATGCCTTGAAATTCCGGGCCGTTGCCGATGGGCCAGTTCACGGGGAACGCGCCGATGCCGAGCACACGCTCCAGTTCGTCAATCAGCTCCAACGGATTTTTCATCGGGCGATCGCACTTGTTCATGAATGTGAAGATCGGCACACCGCGCTGGCGGCAGACTTCAAACAACTTCCGCGTCTGCGGCTCGATGCCTTTCGCGGAATCAATCACCATCACGACCGCATCCACAGCGGTAAGTACACGATACGTGTCTTCGGAGAAATCTTTGTGACCCGGCGTGTCGAGCAGGTTGAGGCGGAAACCATCGTAGTCGAATTGCAGCACGGTCGAGCTGATCGAGATGCCGCGCTTCTTTTCGAGTTCCATCCAGTCGGACGTGGTGGCGCGTTGATTTTTGCGCGCGGTGACGGAGCCAGCGAGTTGCACTGCACCACCGTACAGGAGGAGCTTTTCCGTCAACGTGGTTTTACCCGCGTCAGGATGCGAGATGATGGCGAACGTGCGCCGCCGCTGGATTTCTTGCGTGATGCTCACAGAGGCGCGGAGCTTATCAGAGAAACCAGAGCGGACAAGGCGGGGTTTTCTTGGCGGAAGAAAATCTACTCGGATGCCAGCTTATCCGAATCCATGCAGTAGGAATTGTGGAGCGCACACACCTCGCGTGCTGCCGACGGCGTCGCGCCGTCGGCTTCGTTACTCCATACCTTGCTCACCATTTGGTGAACGAAATGAAGGTGGACCAAGTTGGCGGCGGGACGCCGCCAATCACACGCCAGAGGCTTACGCTCCCCAATTCCTACTGCATCCTTCCGGCTTATAGCTGGTGAGAAATTATTCATCAGGCGATAGAGCAGGTATTTCACTTTGCAAACAGCAGGGCCTACGCACTAAAATCCGAGGGGGGATTGGAGGCAGGCGTGGTCTCAACTGGCGTTGAGTTGTTTGCCTTTGATGCCGGTCTGGCAGCGGGTGTCACGGCGCAGTTGGTTGAACACCATGCGGCGTAGCAGGCCAAGGTCGCG
>JAYUAV010000137.1:0-3841 GCA_043741175.1 Verrucomicrobiota bacterium | reverse complement strand
TGCAACCGGACGGCGCGCACGGAGTGACGCGCCCTACCAGCACATTGGGTGCTTGGATGTTCTCTGGAGCTTGGAGCTTGGTTGTTGGAGCTTATTGTTGATTCGCCCCAACAGAAAACAGCGAGGAGACAATGAGCGATGAACTCTCCGAGCTAAAATCCCGCTACGAGCGCCTCAAGCTGCTCTACCAGGTCGGCAGCGTGATCCACTCCACGCTGGAGCCGCAGACTGCGCTTTCGCTCATTGCGAGTGAAGCGGCGCGGCTCATGGACGCGTCGAGCTGCTCGGTGATTCTCGTCAATCCCACCAATGGTTTCCTTGAGATCGAAGCGTCAGAAGGTTTGTCGGAAATCGCCCGTGGATTGAAACTGCGTATCGGCGAAGGACTCACCGGATGGGTCGCGCAAACTGGAAAACCCGCGCGCGTCGGCGACGTGGCTCAGGACAAACGCTACATCATGCTGCGCGCCGAAGTGCGCTCGGAACTCGCCGTGCCGCTCGAAGTCGCAGGGGAAGTTCGTGGCGTGTTGAACGTGGACTCGGATCGGTTGAACGCATTCTCGGCGGATGATCAGGACTTGCTGGAATCCCTCGCGGGTCAGGCTGCGCGCGTGATCCAAAACACATGGCTCTTCGAGCAGTTGCGTCTCAAGGCGCGCTTGCTTGAATCCCTCGCCAGCGTCAGCCGCACGATCAATTCCGCGCTCAACCTAGATGAAGTGTTGCAGACCATCACGCGCGACGCCGCCGTGTTGATGCAGGCGAAGATGTGTTCGCTGATGATGCTGGATGACAAACGCACTTGGCTGGATTTGCGCGCGAGCCACGGCGCAGGGGAAGATTATATCCGCAAACCGCGATTAAATGTCGGCGAAAGCCTGCTTGGCACCGTCGTGCGTCGCAAGAAGGCCGTGCATGTGGACAACGTACAGACTTCATCGGGCTATCAGAACGTCGAGATCGCGCGGCGTGAAGGTTTGGTTTCACTCCTGAGCGTGCCGCTGATGTTTTCAAACGAAGCCATCGGCACGTTGAACATCTACACCGCTGCGCCCTACAAATTTTCCAACGAAGAGATCCGCATCCTGTCGGCCTTCGCGGAGCTGTCGGCCATCGCGATCGAAAAAGCCCGGCTCTACGAGCGGCTCGTGGATGCCGAGGAACACATGCGGCAGAACGAGAAACTTTCCGCCCTCGGCCTGCTTGCCGCCGAGGTCGCGCACGAAATCCGCAATCCTCTCACGGTGATGAAGATGTTGTATCACTCACTGGACTTGAAATTCCCCGTCACGGATCCGCGCTCGGAGGACGCGCGATTGATGGGTGAAAAGATCGAGCATCTCAACAAGATCGTGGAACGGATCCTAGATTTCGCCCGTACAACTGAGCCGAAGCTTGCGCCGGTACACTTGAACGCCGTGGTGGAAGAGCTTTGCCTGCTCGTGCGCCACAAACTGGCGAATCAAGGAGTGAAGTTGACCCTCGCCCTGCAACGCGATCTGCCGACCGTGATGGGTGATGCGATGCAACTCGAACAAGCGTTCCTCAATCTCATTCTCAACGCCAGCGAAGCGATGGCTGACGGTGGCGCGCTCACCATCACCACGCGCGCAATTCCGACACAGGTGGTGATTGAGTTCGCGGACACGGGTGAAGGCATGACGGATGAGCAATGCTCAAAGGCGTTCCGCTCGGTTCTCAACACGACCAAAGCCAAAGGCACTGGCCTTGGCCTCGCCATCGTGGGCCGCACGATGGAGACGCACGGCGCGGAGTTGGACATCCAGTCGCAACTCGGACGCGGCACGACTATCGCGGTGAAATTTCCGGTGTGAGCGGCGGAGTGTGTCAGATCAAAAAACAAAAAAGCGGAACACGCTTTACGAGCCGTGTTCCGCTGTGTGTGCTATGGCAGTAGCAATTTATTACGGAGCGAACAAGGGCACGGGATCACTCCACGCGCTTTGACCTGCGCTGCCGATGGCCGCGACGCGGAACCAATACTTCTTCCCGCTCACCATTGAGTTCAACGACACTGCTTTTTGTGTGCAGTTGCCGATGACCTTGTAATCTAGCGAGGCAGAATCCTCGGCACGTTCGACGGTGTATGACACCGAGCCGCGCGCGGATTTCCATTTCAAATCCGCACTGCCCGAATGTTCGCTCGGTGTGACCTGCAAGTCCGTAGGAGCAGGCAACTCACCGACCGGTGATGGCGTGGAACGCACCGCGAATCCGGTGGACTCGATGATTTGGGCGTCGCCTTTGCTTGCGGCGTCCACGGAACTGGCGAGGTTCGCCACGAGCAAATCCGCCGATGCACTCTGGATGTCGAGTTCAGCGGTTTTGGATTTTGATGCAAGACGAGCTGCCTGAGCCTCGTTGTAACCGATCTCCAAACTCTCCGCCTCGGCGATAAGTTCCGCCGGAGTGGGGGAAGGCGTGGGGATGTTTGGATTGTTGGTGACGCCCGCCGCCAGACGGCGCAGATAAAGCGCTTTGGCGGGGATCGTCAGTTCACTAGTACCTAATTTGGCGTATGCCATTGGGTTCCTTTCGTGTACTGCACGTTGTGACAATGGGGCTGGGTATGAAGCCGCCCTTTTTTATGGGGAGTCACAACACAGCCCAACGACAAACGCAAAAATCCAACAAGAACAACTTGGTGAACCAACGCGTAACAGGCCATGCCGCCACATAGCCCGCCCTGTGCCAAAGAGAAACCGGGTGAAAACCCCTGTAAAAAGCGATAACCGCCCAAAACAACCCGGCAATAATTGCCGCACTAGGCAAAAACTTCCCGGCTTGTAAGGCAAACTTCAGAAGAAAACTTCAAACCCCCGGAATTTTGGAGCAAACCCTCGTAAGAAAACTTCAAACCCTCGTAAGATAGGAGCAAACCTTCGTAAGAAAACTTCAAACCTTCGCAAGATAGTACCAAACCACCGGAAAAAACAACCAACCTTCAGAAGGTAGGAGCAAACCTTCGTAAGAAAACTTCAAATCCACGAAAGATAGGAGCAAACCATCGGAAAGCAGGAGCTGAAGTCTGCGATTTTGGAGCAACGTCTCGGAATGCCAGAATCACCTTGCGGAAAAAATTGACGACCAATCAAATGTTGGAAGAGTGCTTACCGAAGGACAGAGTAAAGGCGCGTAGGATTTAGAAGGTTTAAAAAATAAACAAACAAAACTGTTGACGCAATTTGTTTTCAGGAATAGAACAGAGCCGTTCCCAGAAGTTTAGGTGGCGGTAGCTGTGTTCAAAGCATGAGTTCCAACCCACATCAAACTGACGGCGGTCGAAATTCCATACAAGGAATCTTGACGGTCTTGCACAGCGGTCTTGCACAGCGGTCTTGCACAGCGGTCAAAATCTAGCCAGTTGCTTTACCGCTCGAAAACTCAAGCCTTTTTCTGTTGTAACGGAAGAGAGACTGTCGCTCATTCGCCCATTCTTACTTCAACCACTCCTGTGATCCCATGAAACCGAAACGATTTTATTACTTGTTCGCAGCGGTGGCAGTATGCGCGTTCGTATGCTACAGCGTGGCGCAACTGGCTGATTCAACCCCGTCGCCCGATCAAGTAAAGTTGGATCAGGTTGCGAGCCTGATCGCGGGAGGAAAGCCGACAGAAGCGCGTGAATTGATCGCAACCATTCCCGTTACCGCACCGGAGTATCGCATCGGTAAATTTTACGATGCGTTGGCGATTCATGTGTCGGGTGACCAGATCGGTTTCATGAAGGCATTGGAGAAGCTGCCACCAGACGCGACTGGTGTACCTTCCAACGTGACTGAGGACCTTGCGGCGCGTGAGGTGCAGTTGCTCCTTTTTT
>JAYUAV010000136.1:0-2308 GCA_043741175.1 Verrucomicrobiota bacterium | reverse complement strand
AGCGTGCCGGTGCAGCCGGGCAATTCGGGCGGGGCGTTGGTGGATGAGCGCGGGAACGTGGTGGGCGTGGTGTCGGCCAAACTCAACGCGAGCGCGGCGTTGCGGTCGAGCGGGGCGTGGCCGGAGAATGTGAATTACGCGGTGAAGAGCAGTTATCTCCTGAGCTTTCTGGAGTCTGTGCCGGACGTGGCGGCCAAACTCAAAGAGCCGTCGGTCAAGGAGAAGAAGTTTGAGGATGTGGTGAAGGAGGCGGAGCAGGCGGCGGTGTTGGTGCTGGTGTACTGAATTCTTGCCGCGAAAGAACGCAGAGAACACAGAGCGAATTGCCTCACCTCACCCCGGCCCTCTCCCCTCCATCCGATGGAGCGGAGAGGGAGAATCGTTGTCCGCCTTTTGTGGTCTTTGCGCTCTTTTGTGGCTGAATGGTTTTCGTGTCATCCGTGTTATCCGTGGTTGAACCCTTGGCGACGAACTGGCAGGCGTGAGTGAAGCGACCTTCAACGACATCGTGGGTGAAGTTCCGACAAAAGAAATCGAGAATGCAAAGCTTGATGGCGCGGGAATTCCGCTGGTGGAATTGCTCGTCCACGCTGGACTCAGCCAATCAAAAGGTCAGGCGCGAAAAGACATCGAGGGCGGCGGAGTGAACATCAACAACATCCGCGAAGCCAACGCCGCCCGCGCCGTGACGACGAGCGACCTACTCTTCGGCAAACACATTCTGTTGCGAAAGGGGAAAAAGAATTACGTGGTGGTGACAGCGAAGTGATTTTCAACGCAACGACACAAAGCAGCAAGGACGCTAAGGTGTGCCAAGACGTGTCGATCAGCGTGGGAAAATCGAGTTTAGAAATCTTGGGACGCAACGGTGATGAGGAAGCTGTTGAACTTCAAATGCGCCTGCTTCGTGATAACAATTCCAATGTGTGCAGCCTGGCATTTTTACGCGCTTAAGGCTGCTTCGGGAGAAAATGTTTCAGACGATAATCCTGACAAATAGGATCACAAGTGGGTGGCAAAAAACAGCGAACCAGCCCGCGCGTTGAATCTGAATCAATACAACCACTTCCCGATCTTCCCGCCCGTATCCAGCGTCACGCCTTGGCGGCGGAAGGCCCAGCACATGTAGCTCACGCTCACGAAATACGACGCAGGCACGCGGTTGGCCGTGCAGATTTTCACACCCAGCAACGTCGTCTTGCCCCCGAAACCCATCGGGCCGATGCCGAGTTCGTTCGAGGTTTTCAGAATATCCTGTTCGAGCGCGTCGAGTTTGGGTTCGGCATTGCGGTCATCGAGGCGACGGAGGAATTGCGTTTTGCTCAGTTCGTAGCCGGAGGCGCGGTCGCCGCCGATGCACACGCCGAGAACGCCCGGGCCGCAGCCTTTGCCCTGCGCCTGCAACACCGCGTCGAGGATCGCCTTGCGACAACCATCGAGGTCGCGATTCGCGTGGAGGCCGTCGTCGGGCAGCGAGTATTGCGCGCCGACGTTTTCGCAACCGCCGCCCTTGAGCGCGAGCTTCACGGAAATTTCCGGCGAGCGATGTTGATGAAAATGAAACGCGGGTGCGCCCGGGCCGCAGTTCGTGCCGTCATTCTTGCCAGTGAGCGAATCCACGGAGTTCTGGCGGAGATAACCTTTCTTGGTCGCAGCCTTCACCGCTTCGCGCGCGGTTTCAGCGAACGTGATCTGGTCGTAACCGACCGGCACATCCACGTAAAACAAAATGCTGCCGGTGTCCTGACAGATGGGCTGCGATTTGTTTTTCGCGAGCGCGATGTTCTGATCAATTATCTTCATCGCGTTCGCTGCGAGAGATTCTTTCTTCTCGTTTTCCAGCGACGTGAGGATGGCCTTGTGGACATCGTCGGGAATCTCGGCGGACGTGCGGCGGATCAGTTCGATCAGGGAATTCAGCAGTTCACTCATAGTGCAGCCTGAGCGTAGAACTTCCGAGCCACAGCGTCAACGGAGTGCGCCAACGGTCTTACCCTAGCGATGTGCTGCGGGCGCCGGAGCATCCACATCTCTGGGGTATGTCGCCTCGTTCCCTCACCTGCTTGTAATCACACCTCTGCCTTGGCTTCCGAGGTTTCTATCATTGCAATTCAACCCATGCCGTTCCATTCTGGCATCGTAACTAACTATCGAGTCCCATCGTTGGGGCTGTCGTATTTTATATGAACATCAATCCGGAAACGGACCTTGACCTGGAGAAACTGTTCCTCCCCTCGTGGGCGCAGGAGTCAGCCAATAATACCAACCGCTATGCCAAATTCACGGGCAACGAAGGCGAACGCAGGGG
>JAYUAV010000135.1:0-2206 GCA_043741175.1 Verrucomicrobiota bacterium | reverse complement strand
GAGACCGGGGATCAGCGGGCGCTGGTCGTCAAAGGACTGGCCATCAAATAAACGCGAGCGGTTCGAGGATGAATCAAGCTTTCGCATAGCGGTTGTCCCACTCTGCACAAAGCTCGTTCACCAGTTTCCAATAAGCCTGAAAAACTTCGATGGCCATCTGATGTTGCTCGTAGAGATCAGGGATCAACTTCTCCAAATCCAGAGGGGGAATGACTTTGTAGGTGTAGGCGACTCCGCTATCCGTTTCCGTGCGCTCGAAAAAGGGTGTCAGACCAAAGTCGAAGTGCGCTCGGAAACGATGTTGAAGCCGATGTCTGAAGTTGCGTGTGGCGTTCTTGAATTGCTCGGTGTTTAGCTGCTCGACCTTCGCCTTGAACATTGGGAAGCATTTCCAATTCGATCCAACTTTATCGAGAAGCTTGAAATCAATCCGGTCGTCAGCCGGCAGGTCATCTTTCCAGCCAGCGTTTGTTAGTTTGTTGGACTGATGCAGCAAATGCACAGTGGCGAACACGAAATGATTTTTCAGGGAATACGGTCGCCCGACCGAAAGTTCCAAATGCGGATCGGCATACTCCCAGAGCAAACCCATGCGTTCGCTGTCCCCGTGCTTTTGCGCGATTTCAACCCACGCTTCGGCGTGCGCGACGTTCAGCAGAAAGCGGTTCGCCTCCCCTATCAGGCCGCGTGTGAAGTCGTCCGACATTGAAATGAAAACCATGCTTTGGGAATAGCGCGTGCGCTTTGGCAAACCGTAGTCCGGGTGGCGTATGACTTTGCCTCTGGTAGATTTGTCGGCGTTCTGTTTCAGGCTGGCCCAAAACTGCGCAAACACATGCTGCATTTGCTGATCGTCCATCATCTGATTGTTCAATTCACGCCGTCGCCAAATTATCTTCCAACACTTTGGATTTACCCGACGGCGGTTCAGTTTCACTCGCTGGCTGCGAAGTCTCCGCAAGGACTTTGATCGGTTCGTAAAACGTATTCCGTTGCACCGGCGTGCGGCCGGCTTCGCGGATGGCTTTGATCATGTCCGCTTCGGTCTGCAATTGCGGCGAGGTCGCGCCGGCCATGTGGAAGATGTGTTCCTCGATGATCGTCCCATGCAGATCGTCCGCGCCGTAGCTCAACGCCACTTGCGCGAGCTTCATACCCATCCCCACCCAGTAGGCCGTGATGTGATCGAAATTGTCCAGGTAGATGCGGCTTACGGCGATGGTGCGCAACGCGTCGAAGCCCGTGGGCGGCGTCTTCACCGGGATGTCGTTGTTCTCCGGCTGATACGGCAGCGGCACGAAGCCAACGAAGCCGCGCGTCTCGTCTTGCAACGCGCGCAACTGCCGCAGGTGATCCACGCGGTCGGCGAGCGATTCGACGTGGCCGAAGAGCATCGTGCAGGTGCTGCGACCGCCGAGGCGATGCCAGGTGCGGTGAACGTCCAGATATTCCTCGGCGGATTCCTTGCCCTTGGCGATGGCGCTGCGGACTTCCTTCCGGAAAATTTCCGCGCCGCCGCCGGTGAGCGATTCGAGTCCGGCGTCCTTCAACTCGCGCAACGTTTGCTCGACGGTTTTCTTCGCGAGCCAGGCGAGGTGCAGGATTTCAATGGCGGTAAAGCATTTGAGTTGCAGCTTCGGTAGTGGCACGGGCGTCCCGCCCGTTCGACCCGAGCAGAAACGAACAGGCGAGACGCCTGTGCCACTACCGAGGCTGCAACTGAAATGTTTCACCGCCATTGAAATCCTGCACCTCGCGTGGATGGCCAAGAAGACCGTCGAGCAGACGTTGCGCGAATTGAAAGACGCCGGGCTTGAATCACTTACCGGCGGCGGCGCGGAAATTTTCCGCAAGGAAGTCCGCAGCGCCATCGCCAAGGGCAAGGAATCCGCCGAGGAATATCTGGACGTTCACCGCACTTGGCACAAGCTCGGCGGACGCAGCACGTGCACGATGCTGTTCGGCCATGTCGAATCGCTCGCCGACCGCGTGGATCATCTGCGGCAGCTCCGCGCGTTGCAGGACGAGGCGTGCGCGGCTGGGTTTGGAGTTCCGGTTTCAGCCGGTTCCGAGCCGCCTAAAGGCGGAACTCCGAACCACGGCGGCTTCACCGGCTTCATCCCGCTGGCGTATCAGCCGGAGAACAACGACATCCCCGTGTCGCATCCGCCCACGGGTTTTGATTCGTTGCGCACGATTGCCGTGA
>JAYUAV010000134.1:0-2751 GCA_043741175.1 Verrucomicrobiota bacterium | reverse complement strand
GCTTCAATCACCTTGTCGGTCTCGCCCGCCTTGAGCTGGCGCTCCTCCTCCAATTTCTGCTTGGCAGCGGCGAGCTTGCGGTCTTCATCGGGATCAATGCCCTCGAAACGCAGTTTCAGTTCGTCGCGCTCCTTCAGCAGCGTGACGTTGCTCGCGCGAAACTCTTCGAGCTTCGATTTCTCGACAACGCCATCCGCATCGAGAACGAACGCGCCATCGCGCTCAACGTAAAGAGCCACTTGTTCCGCCGGGATTTCATCCCGCTTCGTGTATTTGAATTTGAGTGACATAAAATGTTTTCGTTAAGCGTCCACATAGATACCCGCGCGAAACACCGTCGCCGGTCCCAACTGCCCGCAATAACACTCGTGGATGCGGAACCAGATGTAGTGCGGTGTGTCCCAAAGACCTTCGAGGCCCGGCCCGTTGAACGAACCGACCTTCGCACGGTAAGCCGCCGCGAAATTCGGGATGAACGTGTTCACCGGAATATCCACATCCGGCGCGAACGCTTTGCAGAACCGGAACAGCGGCGATGGATTCACCACATCCGCCGTGACCGGCGGCGTGGCCCAGACGAGGAAGTTACTTTCCTCCGCGTGCAGCAACACCGCAGTCCGAAGCACAAGTTGCCCGGCACCGGTTGTGTAGGCACCGCAATCCACATTGTTCAGGAACGGGGTTGGCAGCAGCGGCGTGTAACCCTCGGGCGTCTGCGCGATGGGGAACGTCCAGCCGAACAACGCCCGATAGCCTGCGATAATCGTGCACGCCTTGTGCCCGCTCACATAGTCCAACAATCCATTCGGCTGCATCACGCGATTGATCTTGGCCCACTTGTTCCAAGCAATTTTCTGGTTCCGCGTCAGCCCTTTCCATTCCTTCAAAAGTTTCATGGTTTGATCGTTGTTGGTGGTTGAGTGTTTGGTTTGCCCGTTTGCGTCAGCCGTTTTTCCTCATCATCCGTTCGTCCCGCCGGCAACACTTCGCCTTTGCGGAACAGGTCATACATCGTCTCGCGGCTGATTGCGCCCGCCTGCCATGCGGACACGACGGCGGTGATCTCCTTGCTGTCCATTCCGCGAGCGCTGAAATCCGTGTTGAGTTGGAGCAACACCAGATCCTCGCCAATCGCCTCCGGCGACGGCTCGGTGGAGTTCCACCAATAAACCCAGCGCAACACCTGGCTGATTGAATCACTCACGCTCAAGGCCAACGTCATCAGCACGCTGCTTTCACCGACCTGACGAAGTTCAATCGCTTCCGCCGTTTCACCGACGCGCTTCTGCGATTCCAACATGCGCGACCCGAGAACGGACATGAGCCGTTCATCGCGTTCCATCGCGCGCTCAAATGTCGAAAGCCCCTCGCCCTTGAACTCCAGAAATCCCGCCCGCGCATCCGCCGACTCGCTGACCCACGCCGTGCTTGAACCAATGCGGAGCGTCGCGGTCTTGTCGAAACCACTCACCCAGGCAGTAGGCAGGGCGGTGAAGTGCAGGCCGTGTTTGTAATCCGCATCGAGCCGGTAGTGATCGAGATTCACCGCGATGATGTCGGCAAGGGGAAGTTTATCCACATGCGGCAGCGAGTGACGCGGGCCGTGAAACACAAACGGGATCAATGAAAGAGGTTTTCCCAGCCGCAACGGTGTGCGCGATTCAATCAGCACCCACTCAGGTTTTCGCTTCGACTTGCCCGGACGCTGTTGCCAAATCTCGACGACATATTGCATTGCAGGCACCGCCGTCCCGCCGCTGCTGGCGGTTGTGGCGCTCGCCGACACGGGGACGAGCTTCAACACCCGAATTTGTTCGGTCGTCTTGCGCGCGAACTCATCACCGCCATCGTCACCGTTCGCGTCCTCACGCAGGGCTACCATCGTCAACACATTACGACCGGCCAACCGATCCACGCGCCAGTTGATGATTTGTTCCGCGACGTAGCGCACCACATAGGCGCGTTGCTCACCTAGACCTTCCCAATCAATCAACGTGCCCGCGCGACCGAGCGTGACGACTTCGTTCACCACATTCTTGCTGAAGGTGAACAGTGACGTGCCCATCAAATCCACGTCTTCCGCGAACACGCGCAGCGCGCCCGCGACACCGGAGACTCGTTCAGGAAGTTTGACAGTGGGTTCGCGCCGAAAGATCAGACCGGCGAATCCATCCGCCGTTCGCGCCGTCGCGTTGAAGAACGTGGCGCGGTCTTTGTAAGACTTGTATTCGTCATCCGACTGACCATCAAGGCGCGGCAGATACCGGACGCCCGCCGCCTTCACCACCCGATCCCCGGCATACACGTCCCGGACGGACCACCACTCCCGCACATTCGCGTCGTAGTCTGGATGAGTGCTATCTACAGGCATGGTTCCTTTTTGTTTCACCCTCTCCGCCTCGATCGGGGAGAGGGCTGGGGTAAGGTGTCGCTTTCCTTCTTTGATTTCTGATTTTTACTTTCAGGGTTTCACTTTTTCCGATCTTCCCCCTCCGCCCACGCCTCCGCCTTGAGCCTGCGCGCCAATTTCGGATCACGCCGCTGCAACTGCATCTGCTCGGTCAGATTCCATGTCTTCCCACGGAACGGATTCCGCATCGGCAAAACCTCATCCTCCTCTCGCGCCTGACCTCCGTCCTCTGACTTCTGCCCTCTGGCTTGTTTCGCCACCCACTCCGCGACGCTCATCACATTCACGCCATCGGCGGACAGCACCACCGTCTGCCGGTCCCCCGCCACCGGGATGGGTTC
>JAYUAV010000133.1:0-4273 GCA_043741175.1 Verrucomicrobiota bacterium | reverse complement strand
GCTTGTTTACGCCCGCAATCCACCTGAGCAGTCCGAGAATCTGCGCTGTTGCTTTTTCCTGAGGCAAAGAAGCAGCCGCCATCAATGCTTGGATTAAATCGCCCGCCGTGGTCGGCTTGCAGCGCCGAAGACCATGTTCAGTCTGAGTAATGGCCGCAGAGTTTTCCAACCAGATCGCCAAGGGATGCGCCTTGAGAGATTCAAGTCCCTGTTCCAAAACAACCGGCGTAGCGAGGTCGCTTCCGCTTGGAATGGATCCATGCCACTCCAAGGAACGCTCCAGTTGTTCGCCGATAACCTGTTCGCTTGAAATGGACTCACCAAAGATTTTTGTAGCGACCTCGGCAACAGCCTTTTTCTGCTCTGCAAAAGTGCCCTTGGATGACATCGTTGCTGAAGTCCCCATGCACATGACGGCACTCTGGGCGAGGGCTTTGATGCGGCGAATCAAGTAGCTGACGTCTGCTCCCTGCCGTCCGCGATAGGTGTGAAGTTCGTCGAATGCGAGAAACTCCAGCGTTTTGAAAATGGAATTGCGCAGTTGCTCTTCTGCGGCGCGGGTCAGCAACAACTCCAACATCATATAGTTGGTCAGGAGAACATCCGGCGGAGATGAGATGATCGCCTGGCGAACCTCGTTTTTGGTCTGACCAGTATAGGCGTTGAAAGTGATTGGGAATGCCTTGCCCGCCGAATTCTTTTGATAGGACTCAGCATATTTCTTCAACTCTTCCATCTGGGAGTTGATCAGTGCGTTCATCGGATAGACGATCAGCGCCTTGACCCCTTTTCCGGGACCAGTTGTAAACAGGCTGTTAAAGACCGTGCCCAAATATGTGAGGCTTTTTCCCGAACCGGTGCCAGAGGTAACAATAAAACTCTTCTTTTTTGCGCCTAAACGGAGGGCCTGTTCTTGATGCCAATAAAGCTGAAAACCCGCAAAGACTTTTTCCAACTCATGACGCAGAACACCCTCCTTAACGAGTGCCTGGATGGAGCGCCCGCTTTTGTAGGCTGGATTGAACTGAATGAGAGGCTCCGGCCAAAGCCTGCCAGAGTCCAGTTGCGAGATCACTCCCTCCCTGATGTCATTGTCACGAATATCAATGAAGCTACGGATGTAGCCTTGGTAGCGTTCAACTGCGCGGCGGTGCAGGGCTAAGACATCCATGGTGATTTACCAATCTGAACCCGAATTTGTGCGAAGCGGGAATTGAAACCTGTTGAGCCTGCAAGGGCGCACAGTGGGTTGGTCATACTCAATTGCCGCCCCATTTTGGGCACTCGATGTTGAGAAAAAATGCTTTGTTTCATAACTGCCGATTCCTCGCCCGAACTGAATCCGCCCCACTATTCTGATTATACGGCCAGTCTGTTCATCAAAAAGCCCGAGTGGCTAGCAAACTGCAATTGATCTGGGCAGAAAATAATCGAATTAACTCGTTGGCCGCAAGTATTGTGGCCAGAAAACTTTGCCGAATAATCGCACCTCGTTCACTTTCCTAAAAACCGCCATCTACAAGTGCGGCGGGAAAGTCACGTTTCAGTATCTTGCAGATTTCGTCCTTGGACATATTTGTTATGGCTTCGATTCATGCAGGACTAACTTGAAGACTTGTGTCTCGGTGGCAAGCCTAGAGCGAGCCGGGTAGCATCCCAAAAATCTCGAGCCTGAACAGGTAATTGAAGGAGGCGGATGTTCATGCCTTTGGCTGCCAAAGCATCGACCCATTTTTTCGTCCCTTCCCACGCGGATGTCACGATGACGGGGAACGTATCGCCGCGCGCGAACAATTGTTCAGCGATGTCCTTCCCTCGCATCTGAACCATCGCGTCGGCGGTGATCAGCAGGTCGGGCTTGGTCTTGGCCAGAGCTTCCCAAGCCTGAACACTCCACTCAAACTGCGTGAGTTTGATGTTGGAGAGGTCGTGCGCCAGCATCATCGCAAATGCCTTCCTGACATTCTCTTCATCATTTACCAGCCAGATGGTTTTGGGTAGGTCACTGGTCATGGTGTTGGCGGTTGGGTCGGCGGCGTCTGTTTGAAGCTTGGCGACTGTTCATTCAATGACCACATCTCGCTGGAACTCATCTTCCGATAGCTCGAACTACGATACTTGCTGCTCTTGCGTTCCTCACGCGAGAACATCCCGCCCTCGATCAAACCCCGCAATCGTTCCAACTGTTGCACCGCTTCGATCACCTTGTCGGGCGGACCGTATTGCTTGAGTTGTGAGATGGTGTTCTCCAGAAGCGTTGTTGCTTCCTGCCAACGTCCGGCATCCATGCGTTTGTTCACCTCGTCGATCACATGACCAGCTTTCTGCATCGCCACCCAGGGGATGACTTCTTCCCGCATCTTCACCTCGTCGGGATTTTGAGTCGCCTGAATCCGGATCACCTGCGTCACTGTCCTTGATGCGATCTCTTTGGCATGGAGTTCGTCATACAGGAACTCCAGTTCCAACAGTTGCTCCCCTTCAAGACTGCACACGGGCTGGCCGTTTATCGTGGGCAACGCCAGCACACCCAATTCAAAACACAGGATGCGCGTTTCACCGCTGACAAGGTCACCCACGGCAATCTCCTCCCGTCCATCCGGCAGGGTCACCACTGGATACGGGCCGAGCGACACCGAGCCATCACAAAAATCAAGGCGTTTGATTCGGATGCGCAGGTTCTGAACGACAAGCTTCTGTAATCCGTCCAGCTCCGATGCGAAGATGGCCGGTAGTTTGTCTGGTGAGTGCGCGTCATAGAACTGGCCACCTGTGACACGAGCGCACTCGGCCATCAGGTCTTCGTTATAGCCGCTGCCAAATCCCAAGCAGGAGGTCCGGATGGCGTCCTGTTCCAACCCGCTGGCGACAATGCGTTGCACTCTCCCGGGTTCAACCACACCGACATTGAGCTGGCCATCGCTCAACAACAGCAGTCGTCGGGACGTGTCGGTGGGGGCTTTCTTCAACTCATCGCGGCCCAACATCCATCCACCGGTGAGGTTAGTGCTGTCTCCGGATACAATCCGCGCGACAATATCCGACCACGATTGGTTCTGGCTGGCGGATTGAAGCGGGATGACGGTTTGGGCCACGGTATCGAATACAACGAGGCTGAACTGGTCGTTCGGGCGCAAGTTGCGCAGCACCAGTTGTGTCGCGGCCTTAGCGTAGCGCAAGGGATCGCCATCCATTGACCCGCTGCGGTCCAGCACGACGCAGAACGCCGCCGGTCGGGGGCGCGGCTGTTCGACCGACGGCGATTCGAACCGAATGGCGAAGTGGACCGGGCGGGCTTGATTGGCGAGGATGGTCTGATGGTCAAGAAGGTTTTCGATTTTCATGACACCATTTTAGCACACCGGGTTTGACATCCGCTGTCACAGGGGGCAATAAGTCGGCTGCGCATGTTCAAAGCCTGTTATTCGGCGAAGTATTTTGCCCTCACCCCTACGGCGAGCATGCTCAAACTTAAACCTGTCGCGGAGGCGGTGGCTGCCGCCGGTTACGCCACGTTAATTGATCCGGGTGTCATTGATCTGGAAAAACTCAGACAGCTTCATCATCCCAGCTACGTTGATGCCTTTGTTGCCGGGGAACAGCCGCTGGCCTCTTCGCCCGGCTGGGGCTGGACACCGGAGATCCGGGACGGCGTGTTGGCCATCCAAGCTGGGCAGTTGGTAGCCGCGCGCCATGCGCTCACGGAAGGGATTGCGGCCAACATCGCGCAAGGTTTTCATCATGCCGGGTATTGGCGTGGCGCTAATTTCTGCACCTTCAACGGTCTTGCCTTGATCGCGCAGGAGTTTCCGGACAAAAAGATTTTCGTGCTTGATTGCGACGAGCACAACGGCGATGGGACTGCCGAGTTCACGTTGCGTTTGCCCAATCTGTTCAACTATTCCATCTGCGGCGCACACTGGAGGTTTGACGTCAACGACCGCAGCGTTCTGGCTGCACTGCCGCCGTTGGGCGGAGTGTTTGCATCGTATCGCACCGCGCTGCACGCGGCCTTTGACGCCATCACAAAATGGAAGCCCGACCTCGTCCTCTACCAAGCGGGAGCGGATCCGCATGAGGACGATCCATTGGGATCGTTGGAGATGACCACGGAGCAACTCTACGAGCGCGACCGGCTCGTGTTCCAGTTCTGTTGGCAGAACCAGATGCCTGTGTGCTTCGTTTTGGCCGGCGGCTACCAGACTCCTATTGAGACCCGACTCGTCCCGCTGCATGTCAATACGTTCAAAGCGGCGGCAGAAGTGTTCAACCA
>JAYUAV010000132.1:0-2440 GCA_043741175.1 Verrucomicrobiota bacterium | reverse complement strand
CGTCTCACATCATCCACGGCAATCTTTCGTGCCGTCTGCTCCAGGTCTTTGTCGAACGTGCGCAACAATCCCGTTGAGCGTTCGATCACCTGCGTTTGTTTGTCGTCGAGATAGCAATCCATGATCTGTGCAGCGGGCAGCTTGATTGTCACTTTCTTTTCCAGAACATGGACGTCTTCCGGCTTCAACTTTTCGAGATCAACTCCCGCCTTCACCACGCCGTGCGCGATCATCAACACGCGATTGTCGCCGCCGGGAAACCATTTCACGTCCTCATACACCACAACTTTTTCCATGACGTATTTCACCGTGACGAGTTGCGAGAGCGTCTGGACTTGGCGGAGAACGACGGAGGTGTTGTAAGAATTCGCGCCTGAGTTGCCGGTGACGTTGCGGATCGCGAACCCAAGCCAGACGCCCAGTGCCAGAATGATCGCCAATACGAGCGCGCCAATGAGCAGTCGAAGTTTTAGCATGGGGCAAGTTTAGCCGGAAACCTCTTGAAGCAAAGCCGGAAGAACTGTGGTGAACGGAATTACTTCTCTGCTTTCTCGTCGGGTTTTTTCTCCGGCTTCTTGATCGGCCATGCTACTGACTCCGTGCGGGCGGTCTTCAGATACTTTTCAAACTTCGCGACGATCTCTGGATTCTTTTCCGCAACGTCGGTCTTCTCTGCGATGTCGGTCTTGAGATTGTAAAGCTCGATAGGTTTCTCGGCTTGGGGGCGAACAGCTTTCCAATCTCCGGTGCGAGCGGCCTGCTGAAATCCGTTCTCGTGAAACTCCCAATAGAAAAACTCGTGCGCGTTCGTCTGCGGCTGGCTCGTCAGCAGCGGATAGATCGAGATGCCATCAATCGCTTTCGGGGCTTTCGTCATCGCGATGTCTGCCAGCGTCGGCAACACATCCCAGTGCGCCAGCGGGAAATCGCTCACCTGTCCACCATCCAATTGCGCGGGCCAGCGCACGATCATCGGCACGCGGATGCCGCCTTCGTAGAGATCGCGCTTCTTACCGCGCAACGCGCCGCTGCTCTTGTGGAACTTGGGATCAACGCCGCCTTCTGCGTGCGGGCCGTTGTCGCTCGTGAACATAATCACGGTGTTCGTATCAATCTTCAGTTCCGTGAGCTTGTCCATCAACCGCCCGATGTCCGCATCCATGCGCGTGATCATCGCAGCTTTGTTTTTTTCCTGCTGCGACCACGACTCGTTCGCGTACGGCTCATCGCTCGGCACCTGCATTCCGTTGCCGGTGCGACGTCCCTCCTCATTATTCGCGTGCGGGATGTTGTAATTCAGGCAAAGGAAGAACGGACGCCACTTGTTGAACTGATCGGGCTTGTTGATCTTCACGTAACTCAGCGCGGCTTTGGTGAAAAGATCGGGCGCATACTCGCCTTGCTTGGTGCCGCCGTTCCCCAGGAAAGGCATCCGATCATCGAAGCCTTTAAATCCCGGTGACGGCGGAGAATAGCGCCAGAGCCAACTGGGATAATAATCGTGCGCCTCCGTGTTGCTCAGGTAGCCAAGGAATTCATCGAAGCCTTTTTTCTGCGGCACGCCTAGCGAACCCTCCTCAGCGAGACCCCATTTGCCGAGCAGCGCGGTGCGATAGCCGGATTGCTTCAACACTTGCGCCACCGTGACGTCGTCTGCGGACAATGTGGTTTGACGCGCGTTGCCACGAATCTTCAGATGACCCGTGTGTTGGCCGAGCATCAATGCCGCGCGCGAGGGCGAACACACCGTGCTGCCTGCATAACAACTGGTGAAGCGCACGCCTTGCGCGGCGAGCTTGTCCAGATTCGGCGTCTTGATACGCGTCTGGCCGTAACAACCCACATCGCCGTAGCCTAAATCATCTGCCACGATCAGAATAATGCTGGGGCGCCGGGGCGCAGGTGGCAACGGTTGCTCGGCGGACTTGGCTGGAGCGTTGGGGGCATCGTCGGCCAACAGCGTGAAGTTGAATAGCACAGCGGCGATGAGTGCTGTGAAGAACTTAAATTGAGAACGGGCGATCATAATCGGTTTTGGATGTTGGAAAAGTTCAACGAACACGTCCAACGAAATCAGACATGGAAATGCTGCCGGGCGCATCCTAGTTTTTGGAGTAATGGTCCAATTCTCAATAACACCTAGATTTATCCGGGTGTCGTGTGGCGGAGAAGGTGAGAACGGTTTCAACCGATTTGGAGTCGTGATGTAGTCCACACCGCAGCCAAACCGTTGAAACGGTTGTGGCTTGCCGCCGCCTCACACCGTGATCGTCTCAGTGAACGTGAGATTCGGAATCCAAGTCTGGAAACATGGCTGAGAATTTTATTCGCAGTGAAACTTGATCTTGCAGCGATTATTCGTCGCGCGGAAAAAGCTTTCTAGAAGGCGAAGTAGCCCTCTCCCACTTCACTTCGTATTGGCGCAGTACCAAGCCATCGC
>JAYUAV010000131.1:0-7317 GCA_043741175.1 Verrucomicrobiota bacterium | reverse complement strand
CCGTCCTTAACGCAATTCTCGCACGGCTCTTTACCCGGCGCGGGAATGGCATATTTCCCCGCGACCTTCCCGCCTTCGATCACTTCGATGCGATTGCCTGTTTGCTTGATGACTGCGCGCGGATTGCAACCGACGAATGAGTAACGTCCAAGATGCTCGCCGCCTTCCACGGACTCGAACAGGAACGATTCGCCCTGCCCACGAATTTTGCGATAGGCCGAGAGCGGCGTT
Organism: Verrucomicrobiota bacterium; assembly: GCA_043741175.1. Lineage (GTDB taxonomy): Bacteria > Verrucomicrobiota > Verrucomicrobiia > Limisphaerales > JADLHS01 > JADLHS01. Next base: position 7,086 of record JAYUAV010000131.1, on the reverse strand, counting down.
TCGATGTCGGCAAGAATGCGGGCGGTGACGGGGATCAAGTTGCCTTGAGTCGTCAGTTTCAGAAATTCGTCTAGCGTTGGTGAAAACATAATTGCGTCCGTGGACGTGAGGCGAAGAGTAGCGACGCGCGGGAACGCGGTCAAACAGGCTGTGAGTTGAACATGTGGCGACTAGAAGAATCGTTGTTTGGATCAAATGCCATCGCAAACCCAGCGTCTGGACTTCATCTCGAAGCGAGGGAGCGTTCCCGATGCAACAGCATTCACCGGCACGCGCAAGGCGAGCACGGTCTCGAACGCCTGTCCGATTCGCGCCGTCAGCATCATTACATCACCACACGTCGTTGCGGGTTCGACTTCAATCTGCAACTCCGTCAGCGAATTTTTCCTAGTGATGAGGGCGCGGTATTCCGTCACTTCAGGAAACCCGCGCAGAATCTGCTCCACAGCCGTCGGATAAACATTCACGCCGCGCACGATGATCATGTCGTCCACGCGTCCAAGGATTCCGCCTATGAGCGAGATGTTATTGCGACCACAGAGGCACGGCTGTGCGGTGCTTAGTGAGTGGTGTGTGACCAAATCTCCAGTCCGATAACGCAGCAGTGGTGAACCGACTCGCGCGAGCGTGGTGAGAACCAATTCGCCGCTCGCCGCAGGCTTGCCAGTGGCGGGATCAATCACCTCTGCAAAGTATGCGGACTCGATCACATGCAACACGCCGGGGCGTTGTGGACATTCGTAAGTCACCGGGCCAACCTCTGTCATGCCGTGGTGATCGAAGATGCGCGCGCCGGGCCAGAGTGATTCCAGCTTCGTGCGCGTCGCGGGAATACTGCCACCAGGTTCACCGGCGACGACGATGGTCTTTATGCCGAGTGATCGCGTCTCAATTTTTTCTTCTGCGGCAACTTCCGCAAGACGGAGCGCATAAGTCGGCGTGCAGCAAAGCACATTCGCTTTGTTGTCGCGCATCATCCGCAATCGCGCTGCGCTGCTCAGTCCGCCGCCCGGCAAACAGAGGCAGCCGAGCCGCTCCGCTGATTCAAACGCGAGCCAGAAGCCAAGAAACGGCCCGAACGAAAACGCGAACATCACGCGATCACCCGCGCCGACGTTTGCCGCGCGGAAAATCTCTGACCAACTCTCGATCATCGCGTCCCAACTTTCCGGCGTGTCGAGCCAGCGCAAAGGCGTGCCGCTGGTGCCGCTGGTTTGATGGAAGCGTGTGTAGCAGTTGAGCGGATAGGTGAGGTTTGTTCCGTGCGGAGGATTTGAGAGTTGATCAGCGGCAAGTTCCGCTTTAGTCGTGAACGGAAACCGCGCGGGAAAATCTGCGAGCGATGCGATGTCGAATCCGACGCCTGCTGCCTGAAGTTTCTGCGTGTAAAACTTGTTGGCCGGAATCAATTCAGCAACGAGCGAGCGCAGTTGTTCGAGCTGCAAAGACTCGATGGCTTCGCGGGCGGGATGAACGCTGCTGACCATCTGTTAATTATTTGGAAGCGGCGGCGGGTTGAACCGCAGCCGGTGGCGGCGTTGAGCCGGTATTTGTCGGCGCATACTTGGCGACCAAAAACGCGCCGCTGGCCGCCATCATACAGCCCAGCAAAAATGGGAGTGGCAGCGATTTGAATCCCCCCTCCGGCGGATGCACGGTCATGGCGACGATGGTGTTGATGATGGGTGCGCCCGCAAAAACAATCGGCATCACCGCTGCAGCGGCTGCGCCTTTGAAAATTTGCGCCGCCGCACCGAGCGCCAGCACCAGCGTGAATGCTCCGATCGCGCCAGCACCGCCAGCAATCAAGCTCCACGTGATACCGCCGTTGGTGAAGCTCCAGTTAGAGCCGCGCCATTTCAAAAGCGCCAACGCAGCCAGACCGATCAGGGCGTACGCCCCGCATACGAATAGAAACGCCTTAAGCCCTGCATGTGCCGTCTCCGGTCCCATGGGCATATTGCTCCGGCCTTTGTGCAAAAGGACGCCATAGACGCCCCAAGAGATGACGGTGAGAAACGCGTAGATAAGCCAGTTCATAATAGAGTTGTTGGATGTTTGGAAGGGTTCAGATCTTCAATAATCTTGTCGGGGCGACGGAAATCTTGTCTGTAATCTCTTTCGGGATGTTAGCGGCTTTCATCTTTCCGCTAACCATCTTGATGCAAACGACTGTGATGCGTCCGCGCGCGACCTCGTAAGGTTCAGCCGTGTTGAGTTTTCTCAAGCGAAACGCGTAAGTCAGCGCCTTGGATTTCTTCTCCGCCACCAGCAGATGAATCTCCACCTCGTCTTCAAAACGTAGCGGCGCGGAAAAATCTGCTTCGGTGTGGACTCTGGGCCAGCCGACTGAAGATGAGTTCTTGGGCGGCGCAACGGTCAATCCGAGCGAGCGGAAGAACGCGTGTTCCGCCGACTCCATGTAGCGATAGAACACGGCGTGATGCACGATACCAGCCATGTCTGTATCGCTGAACTCGACGAGCCGCCGGATCTTGTATTCGTAAGCCATGAGAGATTTTAGATTTATGATTTGCGATTTACGATTTCAAAAACGCGCAATGTTGCTCCGGCCATCGCTTCGACGGAAAACTTCTCGGCGATGGCGGCACGTCCACTTTCACCGAGCGCGGTGGCTTGCGTGGGATTGAGAAGCAACTCCTCAATCTTGTCAGCGAGAGATTTTGTATCGCCCGGCTCGCATAACACACCGCCGCCAGTGGCTTCGAGGATTTCTGGAAACGCGGCGTGACGTGGTTGCACCACGGGAACGCCAGCCGCCTGCGCTTCGATCACGTAAAGTCCGAATGCTTCACCGTAGAGCGCGGGCACGGAAAAAACAGTGAGGCCACGCAGAAAATCAATCTTCTCCGCGCGCGTCAGGTTTGGAAGGAAGGCGACTTCGCCGACATAGCCAGCCTCGGCAAGACGTTTGCGTAGCGACTTCACAAATGACTCATCACCCGGCCCGCAACTCCCAGCGATCTGCAATTTGAGTCGCGGCACATTGCCACGTTGCTTCAGTAGGATGAACGCTTCGACGAGTGCATCGAGACCCTTGTCTTTGCACATACGTGCGAGGTAGCCGAGGACGGGAGCACTTTGTTTCCCGACCTCTGGCCTCTGATCTCTGACTTCATAGCCATCAAGACCGATCCCATTGTGGACTACTGAAACCTTCCCCGGCGGCAATCCAAGCCTGCGTGTCATCAAATCACCGAAGTAACGGCTCGGCGCGATGAACATGTCCACGTCAGCCGCGCGTTCACGCAATAATTGCCACGCGGCGTCGCGATGTGAATCCGGCAGGCCATCGAGAAAAGCATCCTCACCTTGCAACGTGCAGATGACCGGCGTGTGCAACTCAGATTTTAATTTGCGCGCCAGTCCGACGAGCAGCGCGTTCGACAGGCAGATGACATCCGGATTCGGTTGTGTCTTGAGCCAAGTGATGAGTTCGTCCAGTTCACGAGCCTGTCGTCCTTCTTCGCCGCGCAACATCGAGAGCATCATGTCGCCGACTTCGGATGCGCGAGTCTTGGCTGCGCGCGAACCGGCCCACGCGAGAAGTTTCCGGGAAGCGAGCAGGCGACGCAGCCATCGCGGCGTGTGTTGGAACAGATTGGATTTCTGTTCGAGATAAACGCTGATGCCGCCGAAGAAGATCGGAGTCGAGGCGCTTTCATCCGCCTCATCCAACGTGAGCGGCAGATAGAGCGGGATCATCGTCACGTCATGGCCGAGACGACGCAATTCGCGGACGAGAGCATTATCGCGGAAACAATTTCCGCAATACATCGCGCCTGCACCGGGAGTGATCTGAACGATCTGCATTTTCGACGAGCTTGGACGAATCGGACATGGAAGTAAATTCAACCGCACGCAAATCTATTGCACGAGTCGGATGGCTCTGTTAATACCATCTCATTCGGCGGGCTTGCCGCGCCGAAGCAAAGCGTAGGCGGGTGTGGTTCAATGGTAGAATGTGGCCTTCCCAAGGCTGAGACGAGGGTTCGATTCCCTTCACCCGCTCCAACTTCAACAATCACCAATGGCATCAAGGGCAAATCCCCGGAGGATCGTTGTGACGCAATTGAAGTTGAACGAATTCGCATCGCGTGCGCGAGTTCGCAACTATTTTCAGTCGTCGTCTTTTACCGCGGAGTCCGGTGAAGATTTAGGTGAAACCTTTTCAGCGCGAAGTGTGCGGGCTTGGTGCTGGGCTGGGCGCGACCCAATCCACGATATGGGGTTTTCACCCCATAGCGAGGCGGTCCGCGCCGGTGCAAAATTCGGGGTTGGCATCCGTTCAAATCGCCGTGAAACCGTTTTTCACAAACACACTTTCGGCCGGTCGCCAATAACAACCAAACGAAAACATGAGTGACGAAACCCGGATGGAAGCAATCGTACCCGCAGATCGGGCATGGGCGGTTTTCGCCAATTCGGAAACCGGCTATTCGCAAAAAGAGCGCGTGGTGTGTTGGTCGCGGCTGACCAATGGCGATGTTGTCGGCCTCGTGATGCGCAAGAACGGATTGGTGCGCGCCGATTCCCAACCCGGCTTTGTCAGCTACTTAGACGAAGTCAAACCCACGGAAATCACCCCCGCCCGTTCTGAGGAACCCACCACCGACGAAACCAGTCCGCCGTAAAACCCCACAATAAACCCCTATAATTATGTCGTGGCTTTGTCTCGCGCGCCAAACTTGATTCGCTGGCTCTGTATGAAAACATTCGGCTGCTTTGTTTGTAAATCGTTCCTGCTCGGTCTGGCGTTGATTGCTCTCTTGAGCGGTTGCTCGCTCTTGCCGAGCGTCCAGCCGCGCCTCTCCGGAAATCGAGCCTTCATCACCTACTGGCCACCCGCAGGGAACACCAACCGGTTGAGGCTGGCCGTGAAAGACAACATCGACGTGAAGGGCGTGGTGACGACGGCTGGCTCGAAGCGTCTGGACAGATCTGGCGTACCCGCGAAGAAGGATGCTTCGTGCCTAGCGATCGCACGGCTGCGCAATGTCCAGATCGTTGGCAAAGCGAACATGAGCGAATTTGCGGTCGCTCCCTCCGGCTTCAACGAATATTTCGGAACGCCCTCAAGTCCGCTCAGCAACACGAACAAACTACTCCCGGGAGGTTCGAGTTGCGGTTCGGCGGTGGCCGTGGCGAGTGGAATGGCTGACGTGGCCTTCGGGACGGACACAGCCGGCTCAATCCGCGTGCCCGCCGCTTGGTGCGGCGTCGTTGGGTTGAAAACGACGCATGGTTTGGTTCCCATTGATGGCGTATTCCCGATCGAACCGGAGCATCTCGATACGGTCGGGCCGATGGGGAAGGACATCGCCCGTACCGTGCAAGGAATGGATCTTCTACAGAAAGGGTTTGCTGGCATCTATGCCATTGTCGTGGCCGCCAGTCCTTCCGCAAAAGAAATTCGGATCGGACGTCTCACTCTCAAAGGCACCGACACGAATATCAATCAAGCGGTGGACGCGGCTCTTGCCAGGACGGGTTTTCAAGTCGTCGCGCTCGACGACAGCGTCCGGGAGGCGTGGGAGCAGGCTCAGAAGGATGGCAATACGATCGCCACCGCGGGCGCTTGGATCAGCTACAAGCGATTCCGTTCTGCGCTGGGTGTATCCGCCCGGACAAAATCGGCAATCCGCGCAGGCCAATTAGCCTACCCAACCAGTTACGAACAGGCGGTCGCGAGGCAAGCCGAGTGGCAGAACAGGCTCAAAGATATATTTACGAAAGTGGACTTCATCGCTCTGCCGACTTTGCAGACGTCGCCACTGCCGATCCCGCTGAATTGGAAAATCGGCCTCTTGGAAGCGCAGATGCTCGATCTACAAAATACGGTGGCGGTGAATTTCGCGGGCAACCCGGCGTTGGCGCTGCCGATTCCGCTGCGTGATGGCGAGGTGGCCGTGACGAGCCTGCAACTGATCGGGCCACGGCTCAGCGAAGCACAACTCCTCAATGCGGGCCGGTTGGTCGAAGCTGCGGTCAAAGAATGAATGACGTGATGAACCCCGCCCTTCTCCTCAAAGCTCTCTCGACAGCACTGGCGCTGGCTCTCGCGAGCACGGGGATGGGTGCGGAATCGGCGGAGGAACTTATCCAAAAGGGCGATGTCTTTTACGCCAAACTGCAGGCCGCCGAAGCGCTGAAGTTTTATCTTCCGGCGGAAAAAATTGATTCGAACAACGTCAGACTCCTGGTGCGAATCGCGCGACAGTATCGGCACCTGATGAGTGATGCCACTAACGTCATCGAGAAACTTCAGCTCGGCAACACGGCGGTGGACTATGCGGAGCGGGCGGTGGCTCTCGCACCGAACGATCCGGAGACGCACCTCGCCTTGGCGATCAGTTACGGGAAAATGCTGCCGCTCCAAGGAACCAAGCAGCAGATCGCCAACTCGCGTCTCATCAAAATTGCGGTGGATAAGGTGATCGCACTCGACCCGACCAACGATCTGGCCTGGCACGTCTTGGGCCGTTGGTATCGGGCGCTGGCCGATGTTGGCCCCGTGAAGCGCGCCTTCGCGCAGATTGCTTATGGCAAGCTGCCGCCAGCGGAATACGAGGACGCGGTGCGCTGCTTCCGGAAGGCCATCGCGCTCAATCCCAATCGCCTCATGCACCACATCGAGCTTGGTTGCACCTACGCGAAAATGGGCCGAGATGCGGAGGCGCGGAAGTTCATTACCAAGGGGCTCGCGCTGCCCGAGACGGAGAAAGACGATCCGGAAACCAAGAAACTCGGACGCCAGATTCTTAAGAAACTCGACTGACGCTCTCCGGCAGTTCCGCCAGATTCGCGTCAATGTAGAGGTGGTGCCACAGCTGTGTGGCCACCACGGCGGCAAGACCGGCCTCCACGGAGAGACGCGGCAGCGAGCCCACCGGCATCTGGCGAAAAGCACGCCGCCAGTGATGCACTGCGGTTGCGTCGAAATAGCCCGTGCGGCGCAAGGATTCTTCGCTCAAGAGCTGGCCGACGTACGGTGGCTCCGGATCCATGTGGAAACTGTCCAGCGGCGCGCGGAAGATCACTTTGCGCCGCTGGTAAACGGACGCT
>JAYUAV010000130.1:0-3059 GCA_043741175.1 Verrucomicrobiota bacterium | reverse complement strand
CAAGAAACGCGGCATCCGAGGCAAACAACTCAACACCAGTTGGGATCACGCTTACCTCCTCCGCCTCCCCGGCATCCCAATTTAGATGCGTCTGCCCTGAACGAAACCAGTCAGTCCGTTGACACTCGCGCGAGCGATGTCTAGCCTGCCGCGCATGTCGAAACTTCCGTTTGAACTCCTGCTCGCGCTGCGTTACCTGCGGCCCAAGCGGTCTTTCGTTTCGATCATCACGCTCATCTCCATCATGGGCGTCATGCTGGGCGTGGCGGTGCTAATCATCGTTATCAGCGTGATGAGCGGATTCGACGCCGAGCTTCGCGAAAAGGTTTTTGGATTCACCGCACATCTGCGCGTGGTGAAATACGAATTCAACAACGGCGTCACGAGAGATCGCACCATGCCGGATTACGCCAAGGTGATGAGCATCATCTCGTCAAACAAAAACGTGATTGGCGTTTCACCAAACGTGATCGGTCAGGTGATGCTCGAAACTCAGCCCACGAACGGACAGGCATTGCTGCGTGCGCCAATGGTTCGCGGCATTGATCCCGCCGCAGAGGCGTCTGTCAGCAGCCTTGCCAGCAACATCGTGAGTGGTGAATTGGACCTGAGCGGACGCGGACTTTTGGTAGGAGTGAAAATGGCCTATGCCATGGAACTGCTCGTCGGCGACCGTGTTTCAATCCTTTCCGAACGCCATCTTCGCAAGATGCGCGCGAGTGTTGGCAAGGAAGGCGAAAAACAAATTCCCCCGGACGAGTTTGAGGTGCGCGGAGTTTTCGATGCAGGCTTGGACGAGTTCAATTCGCAATACGTCGTCATGTCCCTCGAACGCGCGCAGATGATGTTTGGCTTGGAAGACAGTGATGAAATCCACGGATTGACCGTCGCCATCCGTGATCCCTATCAAGCTGGACGTGTGGCTCGTGAATTGGAAGTTGCGCTCGGAAAAGATTTCGCGGTCACGACTTGGTTGCAGGACAGCCCGATGATGCAGGCCGTGGTGGTGGAGAAGAACATGATGCTCTACATCCTGTTCTTCATCGTCCTCGTGGCGGCGTTCGGCATCACCTGCACGCTCATCACGTTCATCATGATGAAAACGCGCGAGATCGGATTGATGAAAGCCATCGGCGCAACCAATAGCCAGATCATGCGCGTGTTCCTAGCGCAAAGCTTGATCGTCAGCGTGCTGGGAATTCTCGCGGGTTTCGGACTCGGCCTGCTCGCAGTTTCGTATCGCAACGAATTCCTTGGCTTCATGCGCAGCGCGACCGGCGCACAACTTTTCCCCGCCGAGATTTATCAGTTCACACAACTGCCCGCGCTCATCATTCCGTCTGACCTGCTCATCATCGGCGGCGGATCACTGGTCATCTGTTTGCTCGCAGCGGCATTTCCTGCGAGGCACGCCAGTAAGTTGAACCCCGTGGAGGCGCTACGACATGAGTGAAATTCTTCTCTCTGCTCACAACGTCTCGAAGTCCTACGCGATGGGAAAACGCTCGCTTGAAGTCTTGCGCGGCGTGTCGTTGAGTGTCGCGCGCGGAGATTTTCTCGCATTGCGCGGCGCATCCGGTGCGGGCAAAAGCACGTTGCTCCATCTATTTGGCGGATTGGACGCGCCCAATTCCGGCGAAATCCACTTTGCTGGCCGAAACCTCGCGCAACTGTCGGAACAAGACATCGCGATCTTAAGGAACACCAAGGTCGGCTTTATTTTTCAATCCTATCATCTGCTGCCGGAACTCGACGCGCTCGAAAATGTTTGTCTCCCGGCGCGCATGTTGCGTAAGCCTGCGGACATTGCAGAAAAACGCGGACGCGAATTGCTTGCCCGCGTCGGCCTCGGTGCGCGCATGGATCACAAACCCTACGAACTATCCGGCGGCGAACAACAACGCGTGGCCATCGCTCGTGCGCTGATGAATGAGCCGGAGTTGATTCTCGCTGACGAACCAACCGGCAATCTGGATTCGCACACCGGCACAGAGATCGTTGATCTGCTCGTCAGCCTGCGCGCGGACAAGAACACCACGCTTATCATTGCCACGCACGATGCTGCCGTCGCCGCTCGCGCGCCGAAGGTGATCCAACTCGTGGACGGACAGATTCAATGAGCCAATCCTACTGGGAAACCCGCTACCAAACCTGCGACATGCCGTGGGAAAAAGGTGCGCCTTCACCCGGCCTTGTGGACTTCCTCACGTCAACTCACGATCTCCCCGGCGAAACCGTCTGTGTGCCCGGCGGCGGAACGGGTCACGATGCAGGCGAATGGGCCAAGGCAGGCTTCCGCGTTTATGGCTATGACCTTGCACCCAGTGCTGTTCAACTCAGCCGCGAGCGTGCTTTGACTGATGGTTGGCTCGCAGAGTTTCGCGCTGCGGATTTTCTGCGGGACGAACCGCCGTTCCAATTCGACTGGCTGTTCGAGCACACATTGTTCTGCGCCATCCAACCGGATGAGCGCGAGCTTTACCTCCAGGCCGCATTGCGCTGGTTGAAGCCCGGCGGACATTATCTCGCCGTGAATTATCTGATCCCGGACACAGACGGTCCGCCCTTCGGCACGACACGCGATGAACTCTGGCAAAAATTCTCTCCGCACTTCGAGTTGATCCGCGAATGGATACCGCGCTCATATCCGAATCGCACCGGACAGGAGCGCATGTTCCTCTGGAAGCGGCTGCCCAACCGGGACTGAGGGTTCTGACTGGAAGTGCGGCTTTATGGCATACAGGGCTACCCGCCACACAAGAACCACTAAAATCGGGCTTACCACAGCAGCGATAAGCATAAACAGATACCTGCCTCCAAAATGTTTCCTCACCTTTTCAAGGCTGGTTTGTCTGTGGCGTGTACACCTTTTTCGGTTTCGTGACAAAAATTATGAGTTTTTGGCATGGACACTTGATTGGGGTGAAACAGTAGTCGCGGTAACGCTCTGCGCGCGAATATCTGACCGGGCGCATCTTGACACTGCCCCCGGAGCGCGGCCTTCAGGCCGCTTCAACGCCCGAGTGGCAGTGGATGAAATGCTTGGCCTGCGTGCTTCC
>JAYUAV010000129.1:0-4129 GCA_043741175.1 Verrucomicrobiota bacterium | reverse complement strand
ACGGCGGCATGGATTTCGTGATGAACTGGCGGCATCTCGATTGCATCCGCACCGGCCAGACGCCCGACAGCGTGGTGTATGACGCGGCGGCGTGGAGGTGCTTAATCGAAATCTCGGCGCGCTCGGTTGCCACCGGCAGCGCGCCGGTGGTCATCCCCGACTTCACGCGTGGCCTGTGGAAAACCATGAAGCCGCTGGGCAGCGCGTAGCCGTTTATCTGGGAATGGTCAGTGTGCATACCTCATTCGAGGTATGGCGAGAGACCGAGGTGTGTTCCTAGTATGCACTGCTGAAGCCATGTCAGATGGGCTTTCAGCATCACGAAATAAATTGGAATCGCCACGGTGATGTATATGACTGACCGTTTATCCGGGCAAGGATCGCCAGCCTTCCGAAACAAATTGCATGACGAAATTCAAATCACCACCGTCGGCGCATTTTCTCAAACAGTTCTTTGTGCAGCGGCAAAATCCATTGTGGTTGATCGTCGCCCTGCTCGTTGCCGGAACATTTCTTCCATCCGCCTCGGCGCAACCCGCAGCGACAACTCGGTGGTGGACCGACGCGATTGAAATAGTCCTGAAACAAGCGGGCACGAATCAATCCGAGCTGGTGACCGCGCTCGAACAAACGCCCGCCGAGCAGCGCGACGGCATGAAGTTCCTCATCGAGAACATGCCCCAGCGCGACTTGGAATCGCTTTCCACCAACTTCCTGCGCGAGAATGTTTCGCTCGCTTACGAAGTCGCGGCGCAGGTGACGTGGGCGAAAAACATTCCCGCTGAGATTTTCCTGAACGATGTGCTGCCCTACGCGAGCGTCAGCGAGCAGCGCGACAACTGGCGCAGGCGGCTGCACGACCTCTGTCTGCCGATGGTCAAGGATTGCAAGACTTCCGCCGATGCCGCGCAGGTGATCAACCAGAAACTTTTTCGCCAGCTTGGCGTGAAGTATTCGATGAAGCGTCGCGCTGCTGATCAGGGGCCGTTTGAAACGATGGACACCGGCGTCGCGACCTGCACGGGGCTGTCCATCTTGTTGGTGGATGCGTGTCGGTCTGTCGGCATCCCAGCGCGCGTGGTCGGCACGCCGCTTTGGATGAACAAAAGCGGCAATCATACCTGGGTGGAAATCTGGGATGGCGACTGGCATTTCGCTGGTGCAGCGGAGGCGGACGCGAAGGGATTGGATCGCGGCTGGTTCGTTCACAACGCGTCGCAAGCGGTGAAAGAAATTCGCGAACACGCGATCTACGCGAGCAGTTTCCGGAAGACCGGGCTGAGTTTCCCGCTCGAATGGGCGCCGCGGATTGATTACGTCAACGCGGTGAACGTAACAGAGCGTTACGCCACGAAAGCGAAACCAGCGGACACCGCGAAGGTGCGGCTCAACATTCAGGTGTTCAACCATCCGGTCGGCGAACGCGTCGTGGCAAAAGTGACTGTGACTGATGCAGCGAATCCGTCTTCGCGCTTCGAGGGCATCAGCAAAGACCCGACCGCCGACGGCAACGATCATCTGTCCTTTGAGCTTCCCGCTCAACGCACGTTCATCGTCGAATCCGAACTGGCCGGAAATAAACGCCGCCAATTTTACACCACAGGAACAGACCGCGAGGATTTGCTGAACATCTTCATGAACGGCATTCCCGACGTTCCGCCGATTCGGCAAGTTTGTTTTGCTCCGCCAGCGGCAACGAAACCACTCGCGCCCAAAGATGAGGCGAAATTAAAAGCCGCGCTCACAGATTTCTTCAATGCCAACACGGATCGCCATGCTGCGTGGAAATTTACCTCGTCGTTGGAAAAATCACTTCGCAACAACGAACCCGCCGTGCGCCGCGTTGCGTGGGAAGCTTTTCTCGCGGCGACCAATCACGGAAACCTGCGACAGTGCTTCGATGAGAAGCAGGTTCGTTTTGAAGATCACGTCAGTCCTTACACGATAAAGACGGTGGGAACTCAGCCCGCCAACGGCTGGGGGCTGTTCATCGCGATGCACGGCGGCGGCGGGACGACGCAGGAGTTCAACGACAGCCAGTGGAAACGGATGCACACTTATTACCGCGATCATCCGGAAGCGGGCGGTTACATCTACGTCGCGTTGCGCGCGCCGGACAACACCTGGAATGGTTTCTACACCGGCTACGCCTATCCGCTCATGGCGAATCTCGTGCGGCAGTTCCTGCTGTTCGGTGACGTTGATCGGGATAAAGTTTTTCTCATGGGCTATTCGCATGGCGGCTACGGCGCGTTTGCGATGGGGCCGAAAATGCCGGATCGCTTCGCGGCCATTCACGCCAGTGGTGCGGCTCTCGCGGATGGCGCGGTGGCGGAGACGCTTCGCAACACTCCGTTCATCTGCATGATTGGCGAGCAGGATACCGCCCACGGTCGCATCAAGCGTTGCCAGGAATTTGCGGCGGAGATCAAACGTCTGCGCGGCGAGCGGACGGACATTTTTCCCGTCACGGTGCAGGTCATCGCGAACCATCCGCACTCCGGTTTGCCGGATCGCGACAGCATCGCCGACATGTATCCCGCCGTCCGCAATCCCGTGCCGCGCGAACTCACCTGGGTGCTGACGGACACGGTCATCACGGATTTCTTTTGGCTGCGAGTTCCTGAGCCAGTCAAAGGCGAGCGATTCGATGTGACGTGTCGCGACAACACGTTGACGGTGACGACCACGCCGAAGGTTTCATCCGCGTCCATTCTGCTTGATGAACGGCTGGTTGATTTCGCCAAGCCGATCAAGCTCGTGATGAATGGTAAAACCACCACAAAAAAATTGAAGCCAAGTTTGCGGACACTGTGCGAGACGCTGCAACGGCGCGGCGATCCCGGCCTCGCTTTCACGGCGGAGGTTTCGTTGTCCGTCACCAGCAAGAATCAATAACCATGAAAACATCCATGTTCCGAAAAATTCCCGCACTGTGTCTGCTACTGGCTTCAGCCGTGACACTGGTACACGCGCAAACCAACAAACCGGCGTCAGCCCCGCCCAAGAAGCAAGACCTTCAGCCGACGGTGATTGATCCCGGCCCGCCCGGTGGCGCACCGTCGGATGCCGTCGTGTTGTTTGATGGCAAGGACCTCTCCAAGTTTCGCGGCGAACACAAACCAGAACCAACGTGGAAGATTGACAACGGTGTGATGGAAAGCACGCCGCCCGGCGGTATTTTTTCCAAGGAAGAATTTGGCGACTGCCAGGTGCATGTCGAATGGGCGTCACCGTCCACCGTGAAAGGCGACGGCCAGGCCCGTGGCAACAGCGGCGTGTATCTGATGGGCCGTTACGAAATCCAGGTACTCGACAATTACAACAGCAAGACCTACCCGGACGGCCAGTGCGGCGCGTTCTATGGGAACAACGCGCCGCTCGTCAACGCGTGCCGCCAGCCCGGCGAGTGGCAGGCGTATGATATTATTTTTCGCGCACCGAAGCGGCTCGCAAATGGCACGGTGCAGCCCGGTTCGTTCACCGTGTTGCAGAACGGCGTGTTGATTCAGGATCACATACCCGTCGGTGAAAAAGGCACGACGGCGGCACCTCTCAAGGCGTTTGCCGAGACCGGTCCGCTTTATTTGCAAGACCACGGCAACCCCGTTCGCTTTCGCAACGTATGGGTTCGCAAACTAAAATGAACGAAGGGTCGCCGATCATTTCGCTTCTGCAAGTGGAGCGGGCGCGGTTGTACATCAATCCGCGATATAAATTTCCTTCGGGCATTCGCCGCATCCTTGCGTTGAGTTTCCTGAGCCTCGCGCTCGCGGCGGAAGCGCAAAGCACCGGCGCTGAATCCAAGTTGCTCTGGCTCGATGTAAAGGAGCTTTGCATCGAAGGCAAAGGCTGGTCGGACACGAAACAGTTTTACGACCGGCTGCCCGCGAAAGCCGAAGGCGTGGTGCGAGAGCCGGTTTGGAATTTGAGCAAAGATTCCGCCGGGATCTGCGTGCGATTCGTAACGGATGCGACGGAAATCCGGTGTCGCTGGACTTTGCGGAAAGAAAAACTCGCCATGCCGCACATGCCCGCGAGCGGCGTGAGCGGCGTGGATTTGTATGTGCGACACAAGGGTGGATGGCATTGGCTCGGAGCAGCGCGGCCTGAATCGTCGCTCACCAAC
>JAYUAV010000128.1:0-3351 GCA_043741175.1 Verrucomicrobiota bacterium | reverse complement strand
ACGCATATCCGTCGCAAGCTCGAAGCCGCGAACGCTCCCGATCTCACCCGCCGCTCGCTCATCGTCATCCCCACGCGCGATGGTAAATCGCACTACGTTGGTCGTGATGGTGAATTTTGGCGCACGTTCGTGTTCGTTGAAGGGGCGCAGACGTTCGAGGCGGTGCAAACTCCCGCTCAAGCGTTTCAAGCCGGACGCGCTTTCGGTGAGTTCCAAAGCCTGCTCGCGGATTTGCCCGGCGGACGATTGCACGAAACCATCCCAGCCTTCCATGATACGCGGAAGCGTTTCATGGCCTTGCAACAGGCGATCCACAAAGATCATTACAACCGCGCACGCAACGCCCGGCCAGAAATTCAGTTCGCACTGAGCCGCGCCAACTTAGTCGGCGTCATCCTTGATGCGATGGCGAAAGGAAAAATCCCCGAACGCATCACGCACAACGACACCAAATTCAACAACGTGATGCTCGACTCCACCACCGGCAAAGCAATGTGCGTGGTGGACTTGGACACTGTCATGCCCGGCTGCGCGCTCTACGATTTCGGCGACATGATCCGCACCACAACGAGTCCCACGCTCGAAGACGAACGCGATTTGACCAAGGTGAAGATACAGATGCCGACGTTCAAAAAACTGGCAGAAGGCTACCTTTCAACGGCGGGAAATTTCCTGAACAAGACCGAGAAAAGCCTGATGGCCTTCTCCGGCAAACTCATCACGTTTGAAATCGGCATCCGTTTCCTCACCGACTTCCTGAGCGGCGACAACTATTTCCGCATCCATCGTCCCGATCACAATCTGGATCGCTGCCGCACTCAGTTCAAACTCGTGGAGTCCATCGAGCAACAGGAAAAAGCGATGCAGAAGTTCGTGAATGACCTGTAGAAAACTCCAACTTGCCGCAAACAGAGATGATAATCTGAGCCGACTCGCGCTGGCTGCTGAGAGATTAAAATAAAACGCCCCGACAGTGATGTCGGGGCGTTGAAATGTTCGAATCGGATCAGAACGAGTAACTCACGCCGATCTTTACGATGGGGTAGAACTTGTACTTGTCGGCGTCTTTCTTAATTGATTCTTCTTCTGCATTTAAGCTCTCTGAGAGGGGGAAGGGTCCAACATCGTTGTTTGGATCATAATTCGGCGAGGTAAGAGAAACCTTCGGGCTTCCGGTGTAAGCCACACCGAGTTCACCGCTTAGAGACCAATGACGCGATTTATCGAGATAGATACTTCCTCCAATGCTTAGGTATGGAGAAATCGGCATCTGTTTTACTTCGAGCTCCAAGCCTCCTGGCATCCCCGATTGAAAGTAAGGGTGGTCGTTTACGTCAAAAGTTGTGTTGGGTAAGCCATTTGTTGGAACTGAGCCTTTAAATCTATTTTGATTCAACAACACACCCAAGCTGATGCGGAACGAGCTTTTTGCTGACGGATAATAGTCCAGCGCGAGCGGTTCAGACATAAGACGCAGATTTACATTAAATTTTTTATCTGTTACGGCAGCGCCATTTGTCATCGAACCGCTGTACGTGAACTCCTCCGTGTCGTATGAAAAATAGTTCACGCCGCCACGGACGCCGAAGTTGTCCGAAAAACGCCAGCTTGCCGAGCCGCCCAGACCGGTGGTGCCGCCTTCTGCGCTGATCGTGAAAGGGCGGTAGTTCGGTTCGTCAGCGGCGGCCATGCGCGCCGCGCTTAAAACCGATCCGCATACCAGGAGTCTAATTATGTTTTTCATTGTTGTCTGCATAGTCGTGTTAAGTGTCCTCTCCAGGACATGCAGACTCAAAGCCAATGCCATGCCACGGAGCGGATATTTTTTAAACACCGGATTTCGCCTGTAATTGATGGGGTCAGCTACGCACACCAAGATTCACCCGGCAAAATGTTCTTATCGGACGTTCCAATTCTGACCAGCGGGAATTCAAAAACACACACGCATCAGCAGAACCGGGACAATGCGAGCGATGTGTAATACGTAGCCGATAAATCGCGAGCGGAGACATACGACGAAGCCGCACAGGTTGAAGTGAGCGCGACACCTATTCCACGGTGTTTCGTCAGCCAAAGAGGCTTCAGATTATTCAAAGGCGACGCCCCTACCCACGCGTTACAGGTGATCCACGTCGGTTGACTTGCCGCGTCGCTTTGTTAGCGTGGCGTCAGCGTCATGTCGAAAAACTGGTTCACACGTCTCACTCGCATCGTTTCAGACAGGTTCGGTTCTGAAAAAGAGGATGGCTTCTCGCTGGAGTCGAGTCTCAATCACTTCGAGCGGTTCGTTCACTTCTGGGTACTCGTCTGCCGGAGCTTTGTGCGAAATCGCTGTCCCGTGCGCGCCTCAGCGCTTTCCTATACCACGTTGTTGGCGTTGATCCCGATGCTCGCGGTGGCGATGGGTGTCGCGAGCATTGTCCTCAAGAATGAAGGCGAGGCCCGCATCCGGCACGTGATCCAAAGTTTCGTGGACAACGTCATTCCGACTCCCGGAGCGAAATCCGGCGCGGCAGCTCCTGTCGACATGGCAACCGATCTTCCCGTTACTGCGACGACACCGCCGGTGGATGCGAACACTTCTCAAGTCACAAATCTTGACACGAATAGTTCATCCTCGGCACTCGTTCCTAATACTGCTCCTGCCACTGTGACCGCGTCGAGCAGCGCGACCGAAGTGAAACAGAACGTTTCCAAAAAGGCGTCGGAAGTCATCTATGATTTTGCCCAGAAGAGTTACAGTAAGACGCTCGGCATCACCGGCGTGATCTTTCTTTTGCTGACGGCCATCCTCACGTTGACGCGCGTGGAGGAGACGTTCAACGACATCTGGGGTGTGACGCGTGGTCGCGACTGGTGGTCACGCATCACCAACTATTTTTTTACGATTATCGTCGGCCCCGTGTTGCTGATCAGCGCGGTGGGAATGGCCAATGGGCAGAACTTCGCCAAAACGCGTGATGTCCTAGAGGCTATTCCTTTCATTCAAACAATTTTCTCCACCTATCTGCCAGTGATCATCATCTGCTTCACGTTCGCCATGCTTTACAAACTGGTGCCGAACACGAAGGTGGATTTCGGCGCAGCTTTGGTGGGCGGAACTCTCGCGGGTCTCGCTTGGAATAGTTACAATCATCTCGGCTTTTTGCTCATTTCCAGTGTCTCCAGCGCCAATGCCATCTACGGCGGTCTCGCCGTCATTCCTCTGCTCATGGGCGGTCTCTACGTCGTGTGGCTTACTATTCTGTTCGGCGCACAAGTGGCTTATGCGTTCCAGAATCGCGCGGCTTACTTGCAGGACAAACTCGCTGAGAACGTCAATCAGCGCGGACGCGAGTTTGTGGCGTTGCG
>JAYUAV010000127.1:0-2422 GCA_043741175.1 Verrucomicrobiota bacterium | reverse complement strand
GGCGTGAAATCAGTCACGCAAATCCCCTACGGCGTGGACACCGTTGCGTTGACGAAGCTGGAGACAAAACCGCTCACCACGCCGCTGAAGCTCGCGGTCGTGTCACGGCTCGCTCCTAACAAACGCATTGACCACGCCGTTCGCACCGTGAAAGCACTCGCGGACAAAAATATTCCCGCACATCTTACCATCGTAGGCGGCGGCGAGACGGAAGGTTTGCTCCGCAGCCTCGGCGCTGAACTGAGCATCAGCGACAAAGTCACGTTTGCCGGAAGATTGTCAGAGGCGGACAAAGACGCGTTGTTGCGCGATGTTCATTTCCTGCTGCACACATCGCAACGCGAGGGTTGGGGATTGAATGTCATCGAAGCCAACGCCATGGGAACTCCCGCCGCAGTTTATCCCGTGGAAGGCTTGATTGAATCCACGCTGCACGACGAGACCGGCATCGTCTCAAAGATTGAGACACCCGAATCACTCGCAGAAGGAATCATCGCCGTGCTGAACAAGCCGGAGAAGTATGAGGCGTATCGTGTGGCGGCATTGGAGCGGGCGCGAAGCTTTCACTGGAGCAATGTGTTGCCCAAGGCGTGTGATTGGCTGGAGGCTCAGGCTGGGAAGAAAACCACACTCGCCAGTTGCCGGGTGCTTCATTAGTTTGTCACTCATGCCGACGTTGGAACTCAAGCCCACGCACAAAGTCATCGCGACCTATTACGCGAGCCTCGCCAAATTCCAGAAGCTCGGCATCAAGCACGAAACGGCCGTTCGCTCCGCTTTTCAGGAATTGCTCGAATCCTGCGCCCGCCAGTTCGATTGGAAGCTCGTCCCCGAATACCGCATCAAACGCAAAGGGCAGGCCGATGTCTCAGTCGATGGCGCTGTGCTCACATGCGTTGGCGACATCCCAACTTTGGTTCGTGGTCACTGGGAAGCCAAGGACTCCGCCGACGACCTCGACAAGGAAATCAAACACAAGTTCTCCATCGGTTACCCGAAACAGAATATCCTTTTCTGGCAGCCCGACCGCGCCGTGCTTTACCAGGACGGTGAACGATTTTACGAAGCCGACCTGACCAAAGCCGACGACCTCGTCCACATTCTCACGCTGTTTCTCGAATTCGCCCCACCTGCCATCATGGAATGGGAAAAGGCCGTCGAGGAATTCAAAGACAAAGTTCCGCAGATTGGCGCAAGCCTCAAAGCCCTCATCGAAAAGGAACGCCAGACCAACAAGAAATTCATCGCCGCGTTTGAAGATTTCTGTTCGCTCTGCCGTGGCTCGCTCAATCCCAACATCTCCGTCGAAGCGGTGGAGGAGATGATCATCCAGCACATCCTCACCGAGCGCATCTTCCGCAAGATTTTTGACGTCGCCGATTTCATGCAGCGCAACGTCATCGCGCAGGAAATCGAAAACGTCATCACCGCACTCAATTCCCGCGTGTTCAGCCGCGACGATTTCAGCAAGAGCCTCGAACATTTCTACGGTGCGATTGAAAACGCCGCTGCCACCATCACCGATTTCCACGAGAAGCAGACGTTCCTCAACACCGTCTATGAACGCTTCTTTCAGGGCTTCTGCGTGAAGGTGGCCGACACGCACGGCATTGTTTACACCCCGCAACCGCTCGTGAACTTCATGGTCGCCAGCGTAGAGCAGGTCTTGAAAGACGAGTTTGGAAAATCGCTCGCCGACAAAGATGTTCACATTCTCGACCCCTTCACTGGCACGGGGAATTTCATCGTCAACTTGATGCGGCACATCCCCAAGTCTGCGCTGCCGCACAAGTTCGCGCATGAACTGCACTGCAATGAAATCATGCTGCTGCCGTATTACGTCGCCTCCATGAACATCGAACACGCCTACTACGAGGCCACCGGCAAATACGAGCCGTTCGAGGGCGTCTGCCTTGTGGATACATTCCAGACGGCGGAAAAAGAGCAGGCCGAACTAAGTTTCTTCAACGAGAAGAACTCCGCCCGCGTTGACCGGCAGAAGAAAGCCCCCATCCGCGTCATCATCGCCAATCCGCCTTACAATGCCGGACAAGCCGACGAGAACGACAACAACAAGAACCGCAAATATCCCGAACTGGATCGCCGCGTGAGTGTGACTTACGGCGAAGCCTCGCAAGCCACGCTGCTTCGCAAACTCTCCGATCCGTATATCAAAGCCATCCGCCATGCCAGCGACCGCATCGGCGACAGCGGCATCGTTTGCTTCGTCAACAACAACAGTTTTATCACCGAGAAAACTTTTGACGGGATGCGGAAGGAACTCGATAAAGATTTCGACCTGATCTACGTCCTCGACCTCGGTGGCAATGTGCGGAAGAACCCAAAACTTTCTGGCACGACGCACAACGTCTTTGGCATCCAAGTCGGCGTGAGCATCAATTTGTTCGTGCGGAAGTCCAAG
>JAYUAV010000126.1:0-4873 GCA_043741175.1 Verrucomicrobiota bacterium | reverse complement strand
TAAAACTGCAGCGCCGCTGAAAAACAACTTTGAATCTTAGCGAGCAACTTGATTTGTTCTCAGGTTAGAAGGCCGGACGAAAGTCCGGCCTTTCGCTTTTCATGGGGAAGGTTTAACGGGACGAATCTGAAAGACTTCCGGAATCGATTTCCAAACCCGGCGCGCACGGAGCAATTGGCCATACCAACAACCTCATTGCTTCTGCTTTGCCGACATAAACTTCTCAGCGTATTTACCCAATAAGTCGGCTTCGAGATTCAAAAAGTCTCCAACCTTCCGTTCGCACAGAGTCGTGACCTCGAATGTGTGCGGGATGATCCAAAGTCGGAACCCCTTCTTGGTCATACCCGCAACCGTGAGGCTGATGCCATCCACAGCGATGGATCCCTTGAAGACGACGTAGCGCATCACATCGGCTGGCGCAGTGATGTCGAGCAGGTGATCTGCACCGGACTTTTCCCAGCGAACGATCTTGCCAACTCCGTCCACATGACCCGTCACGAAATGACCGCCGAGTTCGCCATCGGCGCGGAGCGGACGTTCCAGATTCACGAGCGAACCGGGCTTGACGAATTGAAGATTCGTCCGCTGCCAGCTTTCTTGAAGCACATCGAACTGAAGCAGCCTAGCTTTTCCGCGTGAAGAAATCTTCACCACGGTCAGGCAACAACCGTTCACCGCCACGCTCGCACCGAGCTTCACGCCGCGCGCGATGTTTTTCGCGCGAATGGTCAGTGCGATGGAATTCTTGGTCGGCTTGATTGCCTGGACTATTCCGGTTTCTTCCACAATACCTGTGAACATGGGCGCATGTTGCAGCTTGCGGGTTGGAGGATGCAAGCGCGCAGCTTTGGAGTGCGGAAACTTGTTTCCGCTTTCGCTGCCTGAGCGACTAGTCGCTCGGCAAAGCCGCGTACAGCGGCTTGACGCATAAGCGGGGGCGTTCTCGTGGAACGAAGCACCGTCACCAATGCGTCGCACCGCTTCACGCGGTGCTGCTGGGACGACAAGTCGTCCCAGCGGAAAAGCGGCGACAAGTCACCGCACTCCAGAGCTGCGCGGCAATTTCACTCACACCCTATGGCGATTCCATTGCCTGCCGAGAATAATGAATGGATTTGTGCGTGTCATCCGGGCGCAAGGCGGCTAATAAATCTGTATGCGAACTCTTTTGATCGGCATAGACAGCGGCACGCAATCCACTAAAGCACTCGTGATGGACGCCAAGGACGGCAAAGTCCTCGGCAACGGTGCAGCAGGTTATGATCTGATTCCCAATCTCGGGCCCGGCGCAAAAGAACAACATCCGCACTCATGGGTCGAAGCGACCGCGTCCGCCATCCGGCAAGCCTTGCGTCAGGCCAAAGCAGTCGCGGCAGAAGTCGTCGCCATCGGCGTGAGTGGACAACAACACGGCTTCGTGGCGTTGGACAAAGCGGGCGAAGTGATCCGCCCCGCGAAGCTCTGGTGCGACACATCCACCGCAGCCGAGTGCGAGGAGATCACCGTCAAACTCGGCGGGGTGAAAAAAACAAACAAGGCTCTCGGCAATGCCGTGCTGCCCGGCTTCACTGCTTCAAAGATTCTCTGGCTCAAAAACCATGAGCCGAAGAATTTTGCGAAGCTCGCGACGGTTCTTCTGCCGCATGACTACTTAAACTTCTGGCTCACGGGCGAACGCGTGATGGAGTATGGCGACGCCAGCGGAACCGCACTGCTCAATGTCCGTTCCCGCAGATGGTCGAATCCCGCAATCGTAGCGATTGATGCGGAGCTTGCGGATAAATTGCCGACGCTGATTTCAAGCGATGAACCTGCCGGAAAACTTCAGGCGAAGACTGCACAGTCGTTAGGGTTGAACGCCGGCGTGCTAGTGAGCGCGGGTGGCGGCGACAACATGATGGGCGCCATCGGCACGGGAAACACACGCGAAGGAATCATCACCGCCAGCTTTGGCACGAGCGGAACGATCTACGCCTGCTCAAACGAACCGGTGATTGATCCCGATGGCGAGATCGCTGCGTTCTGCGATTCCACGAATCGTTGGTTGCCGTTGCTTTGCACGATGAATGTGACCGTGGCAACCGAGATGATGCGGCAGGATTTTGGTTACACTCACGAGCAATTCGAGAACAAGGCGGCGAAGGTCGCTCCCGGCTCTGGCGGGTTGTTGTTGCTGCCGTATCTGGAAGGCGAGCGCACGCCGAATGTTCCCGACGGCACAGGCGCGATGATTGGCATCAACACGAAAACTTTCAGTGCGAGCCACTATTGCCGCGCGGCGATGGAAGGCGCGACGTTGGGAATGAATTACGGATTGCGTCGCCTCACCACGCTCGGCGTGAAAGCAAAGCAGATTCGCGCGACGGGCGGCGGTGCGAAGTCGAAGTTGTGGCGGCAGATCATGGCAGACGTGTTCAACGCGGAAGTGGTGACGCTGAAGGTGACCGAAGGCGCGGCGTATGGCGCGGCATTGCAGGCTCTCTGGTGCTGGCGATTGCAGCGCGGCGACAAGGCGCGCATCGAGGACATCACGGACGAGTTTGTGACGCTGAACAACGCCGAGACTTCCACGCCGAAGGCCGATGCCGTGGCCGCGTATCAGGAATTGCAGGAGTTGCAGGATGATTTGTCGCTTTCGCTTCGCGGCGTGTTTGCCAAGCACAGAAAGTTTTTGAACCGATGAGTGACGAGATTTCACAACGGCTAGAAAGACTTGAGGCGAACTCCGCGCATCTTGAACATCAAGTCGAGCAGCTCAATCAAGTCATCATTGAACAGGCCAAGACGATTGATGTGTTGAAGAAGCTGGCGCAGCGGCAATCACAGACTTTGGAATCCATGGAACTTGATCGTATCAAGGGCACAAACGCCAAGCCGCCGCATTATCAATAGCATTGTTCGCATCTTCAAAAATCGTGGCTGTGGACACAGGTTTTAAGGCGGCAACACTACAGGCTAAACAGTTTCACGGTGATTTGCTGCTCTCTTCCGATATCGGAATCTCCTCGCCATTCGGAAGGACTCGCCAGCGATACTGGGGCATTGTCATCAGTTGAACCGCATCAAGATGTTCCAGCCCTTGCAAGAACGCTTTGCAGATGCGATGCCAGCCGTCCAGCACCTCTCCCGTTGGCGAAAGAATAATGGGGTAACTCAAATCAGCCTCGTAAATGTCCCGAGCATGTTGTGCGATTAACCGGCAGGTCGGTCGAACATTCATGCCTCCACCAAACCAGTGGACATCATCAAAGCCTTCCAAGTTTTCCAAACGAGCTTGTCTAATCGGGAGAGTCTTGGCCAATTCCCAAAGTTCATGCGTGCGGAAAAACCGCATCGAACCATCCGAACCCGGAGGCTCGCACGAACGTCGCATGGCAGCTCGTTCATTTTGTATTTTGCTCTCGTTCATGGCCAGTGTTCACAATCGCTTGGCGACCAAAGGACACAAATCAGCTTACTGCCCACGCGCCCAAATCTCACACTTCACTGCACCGTCACGCTCTTGGCCAGATTGCGTGGCTTGTCCACGTCGCAACCACGCGCCACGGCGATGTGATAGGCGAAAAGTTGTAACGGCACGCTCATCAAGAGCGGATAGAGCGGCTCAATCGTCTTCGGCACGTAGATCACGTCGTCTGCAACTTTCTTGATCGCCTCGTCGCCTTCGGTGGCCACGGCGATGATCGGGCCTTTGCGGGCGCGGATCATGGCGAGGTTTGCCATCGTCTTCTCATACATCGAATCCTGCGGCACGAGGAAAACAGTCGGCGTCTTCTCATCAATCAACGCGATGGGTCCGTGCTTCATCTCGGCGGCGGAATAACCTTCGGCGTGGATATAGGAAATTTCCTTGAGCTTGAGCGCGCCTTCGAGCGCAGCGGGGAATGTGTAGCCGCGACTGAGGAAAAAAAAGTCTTCCGCCTGTGCGTATTTCGTCGCGAGTTTTTTGATCGCTTCGTTTTGTTTGAGCAACGATTCGATCTGTTTCGGCGCGGCTTCGAGGGCTTTGAGGATTTCAGAGGCGCGCCCTGCCGAGAGCATCCGCATCCGACCGAGGTGGACTCCAAGCAGTGTGAGAATCGTCAGAGTCGAGATGAATGCCTTGGTGGACGCCACGCCGATCTCCGGTCCGGCGTGCATGTAGATGCCGCCGTCGGATTCGCGGGCGATGGTGCTGCCGACGACGTTGACGATGGCGAGGGCTTTGTGTCCTCGACGTTTCGCTTCGCGCAATGCCATGAGCGTGTCAGCCGTCTCGCCGGATTGCGAGAGAACGAGCAGGACTGTGTTCTTTTCCAAAGGCGCGTTGCGATAACAAAACTCGTGAGCGAACTCGACCTCCACGGGCAGGTGCGCGAATTCCTCGATAAGATATTCGCCGATCAACGCCGCGTGCCAGCTCGTGCCGCTGGCCGCGATGACGATGCGGTCAATGGCGCGTAATTCCGCTGAACTTAAATTCAAACCTCCGAAGCGCGCGGTTGAACCTTCGTGATCAATGCGACCGCGCGAGGCGTTCTCCACCGTGCGCGGTTGCTCAAAGATTTCCTTGAGCATGAAGTGCGCGTATTCGCCACGCTGCGAATCTTCGGCCTGAAACTCAAGCTGGCTGATCTGAACCTTGGCCGTGTCCGTGCCAAGGCTGATGACATCGAAACTGTCGCGCGTAAGCGTGGCGACGTCGTAGTCGTTCAGGAAAACAACCTGGCGGGTGTGGGCGACGATGGCATTCGCGTCGCTCGTGAGAAAATTTTCACCATCACCTATGCCGATGATGAGCGGAGAACCACGCCGCGCGCCGACCATCACGTCCGGCTGCTCTGTGCAGATGACGGCCAGACCGTACGTGCCGATGACTTCGCGGAGCGCG
>JAYUAV010000125.1:0-5580 GCA_043741175.1 Verrucomicrobiota bacterium | reverse complement strand
CCGTCGCTCGAAGAACGCATCAACCTGCTCTACACCTACGGCGTGAAGGCGGGGAAGATTGACCTGCACACGTTCGTGAACGTCGCCAGCACGCAGGTCGCGAAGACGTTCGACCTGTTCCCGCGCAAAGGCACGATCCAGCCCGGTGCGGACGCCGATCTCGTGGTCTATGACCCGGACTATCGCGGCAAAATCTCCGTGAAGACGCAGCACATGAACCTCGATTACAGCGCGTTTGAAGGCTGGAAACTTGAAGGCCGCCCGAGCGTCGTCACCGTGCGCGGGCAAGTCGCCGTGCGCGACGGCAAATTCGTCGGCAAACACGGTCACGGGAAATTCCTCCAGCGTAAGCCAGGGCATTTTTGATTCGGCGAATTCATTCTCCAATTTCTAGCAGGTTTTCCGTCCAGTGACAGCAACTGTCGCCGTGCTGTCGTATTCCTTTTCCGTAAAATTACCCAAGTTCTGCCGTAGATATAAACCCTGCGTTTTCATTTGCTCAAGTTGCGAGGGGTGGGCTGTGGGATATGGTTCGCCACCAAAAATCAACTGAGTTCAGTTGGTCGGAGGTGAAGTAACATAGGAAGTAAAAGTCGTATGAAAAGTTGTTCAGGTTGTATCCGGTTGTTGTCGGTCAGTGCTGTGATAGGATCGCTGTTCCAAGCTCACGCAGAGATTGAATCATGGTCGGCCATCTCAGGTCTCCGCCCGGATCAGGCGAGCACCAACTGGACTTACCACGGGGAATCCCAATCCGTCCGTCCCGCCTTTTATCAGGACTTCATGCTCATTAGCACAACCATGAATCGAAGGGTGTCATATTTTGAATCGGCTGGCTGCCTTGATATCCCGAATAATCTCACGATTGAATTCAGATCGCGCGTCTGGGAACGCAATGCTTGTTTTAACACAGTTTCGCCGACAGCAGTCTTCTTCGGGCTTGGAGGTGGATTGGGCGGCGCGCTTTATCTCGGACACGACGATGTTTGGCTTTCCGGCGGAAACAATACGCGCGGCGCGGGCACAAAATCCGTGGACACGGACAATACCTTCCACACTTATCGGATTGAACTTTCCGGCGTCACGCTCGGAAGTGCGATCAATGTTTATTACGACAATTCTGTCAACCCGCTGTTCACTGGCTCGGTCTTTTACGACTTGGCCATGAATGGAAAGGAGGCGCGGATCGGGTTTGGAGACATCAAGAGAGAAGACTCGGGCGTGTCCAAGTGGGATTATCTCTGGCACAACGCCAAGTGCGTTCCGATTGATGCCGTTCCAGAACCGACGACAGCTACGTTGTTGATCGCAGGCGGCGCGATGCTTCTCGCCCGCCGCAATCATCGCAAGCAGCAAGCCTGAGCAATGCGCTCAGGCGCGCGGGGCGAGTTTCTTTTCCACGGGCGACTTCGCCAGTGTGACATACTTGGGAAGTCCACCTTCCATCGCGACTTTCACTTCGCCTTCGATCAACGGACGGGCGTACTCGATGAATTTCTCGTTCGGCATGAAACCGTCTGCCGTGAACCAGTCGCGCGCCATGAAATTCTCCACGTTCGCGATGTCACCCAGCGGCTGCAACCCAGTAGTCCACTTGTAGGGCGACGATTGTTCGCGGACGATCTTGACCATGAATCCAGTCTTGCCAGCAACTGCGGCACGCACGGCGGCCTCACCGCAAGCGGCGGCTTCGGTTGCATCCGTCAAGCTCGCGAAGTGGGCGGCAGCGCGTTGCGCGTAGCCGAGTTTGACCGTGCGGGTCTTGATCTTGAGTTTCTCGGTGATGATGTCGGCCAGATGATCCGCCGCGCCGGACAGCACTGGATGACCAAACGCATCCATGCGTGTGGAGTCGGCGGCAATCTCTTCGCCCGCTGCGTTGCAAAGACCTTCGCCCACGACGACGACGCAATACTTGTTGGCGGCGACGACTTCTTGAACTTTGGCGAGGAACGCGGGTTCATCCAAACGGATTTCGGGAGCCAAAATGATATGCGGTGCGTCACCGGGCAAACGCTTCGCCAACGCTGCGCCCGCTGCGATCCAACCCGCACGGCGGCCCATGACTTCCAGAAGGAAGCACGCGCCGTCATCTGTCGCCATCGCGCTCACGTCGCACGTCACTTCCATGACGGTGGCGCAAACGTATTTGATCACCGAGCCGTAACCGGGGCAGTGATCGGTGTGCGGGAGATCGTTATCAATCGTCTTGGGCACGCCGTTGACACGCAATTCATAGCCGCGCACGATGGCTTGCTCGTGAATCTTGTGCGCCGTGTCTTGGGAATCATTCCCACCGATGTAGTGGAAGTAACGGATGTTGTGCGCGGCAAAAACCTCGAACAACCGATCCATATCCTTCGCGGCTGCTTCGGGCTTTTTCTTGAAATCAATCTTGTAGCGGCAGGTGCCCAGCGCGGCGCCGGGCGTGTATTTCAAACCTTCGACGGCACGGGACTTCTCTTCGTTGATGTCCACCAACTCCTCGTTGAGGATGCCGAGGATGCCGTTGAGACCGCCATAAATCTCTTCGATACATTCGTGACGACCCGCTTCTTGGATAACGCCAGCGAGACTGGCGTTGATGACGGCGGTGGGTCCACCGGATTGAGCGACGAGTAAATTACCAATAAGTTCAGCCATAAAAAGTGCGTCACGATGCCAACCGCACCGCACACTGTCAAAGACGAATTCCGACAAGCGAAAACAAATCCTTGAGCGCACATCACGCGATGCCTAGCATCCGGTCATCGTGAGGACGAAAGCATTGAAACCATTTCTTCTGACGGCTCTGGCGTGTTGCGCCTTCGTGGCGAACTCACGCGCCGAACTCATCAACGGTGTCCGCGCTGTCGTCCACGACTCCGTCATCACCTACGGCGAAGTGGAGTCTGATGTGTTGATGATCGCCAACGATCTCTACCGTCAATACGGTCGCCAGCCCGAAGTGTTTCAGCAAAAGATGGACGCGGCGCGCAAGGACAGTTTCGACAAGGCTCTTCAACATCAATTGATCCTGAACGATTTCAAAGCGTCGGGCTACAATCTGCCGGAGAGCTACATCGAAGAAGTCATCCAGCGCGAGATCAAGAGTACTTATGGCGACCGCGCCACGCTCACCAAGACGTTGCAGGCGCGCGGCATCACTTATGAAAAGTGGCGGCAACAGGCGAAGGATCGTTTCCTCGTCGGCCAGCTTCGCCTCAAAAATATTTATCAGGAGACGATCATTTCGCCCTACAAGATCGAAGCCTATTACGATCTGCACAAAACCGAGTTCAATTTGGAGGAACAGGTGAAGCTCCGCATGATCATGTTCAACAAACCCGATGCGGCGGACGAAGTGGAAACCACACGCGCGCTGGCAAAAGAAGTTCTCGGCAAACTCAAAAGCGGCGCGGCGTTCTCCCAGATGGCGAGCATCTATTCGCAAGGTTCACAGCGCAATCAAGGTGGCGATTGGGGCTGGGTGGAGCGGTCGGTATTGAGAAAAGAACTCGTGGGCACAGCGTTCACCTTGAAGTCCGGCGAGTTGAGCGATGTCATTGAAACCGCGCCTGCGTTCTTCATCATGCTCGTGGAGGACAAGCGCACGCAGCATTTCAAACCCATCGCCGAAGTGCGCGAACAGATCGAGGAAACGTTGCTCAAGGAAGAACGCGAACGTCTCCAGAAGCAATACGTCGAGAAGCTCCGCAAAAAAACTTTCGTGCGGAAGTTCGAGTTCTGAAAAACTTTACGGCGGGCGAGTGCTCGCGCTCCGAAAATGACCGGCATCATTGGCATCTCATTGGGTGACGTCACTGGCGTCGGGCCAGAGGTGACGCTCAAAGCCGTCGCCAAGGAACTCTCCACTGACGCCACTCGGTATCTGCTGATCGGCGACGCTGATTTGATCCAGCGCACGAACGCTCAACTCCGCCTCAATCTTCCCATCGCAACTCTCGGCAAAGCTTCGGACAACGCGCGTGTGCTGGTAACTAATCCACTTTCCACAGCGCTCCCAGAAAATCTGCGGCAAGGTTCTGCTCTAGCCGCGAACGCTGCCATAGCGTGGTTGAAGGACGGCGCGCAGCGATGCCTTCGGAAGGAAGTGGACGCGCTTGTCACCGCACCCGTCAACAAGGAAGCCATCGTCAACGCCGGACATACATTCGTCGGTCAGACGGAATTGCTCTCCGAACTCGCGGACGCAAAACGCACCGCTATGATGTTGCTCGGCTACGATGAACGCGGGCGCTGGCTTCGCGTGGCGCTCGTCACTGTTCACGTTCCGATCAAACAGGTCGCTTCACTGATCACGCCCGAGAGAATCATGCTCGCCATCGAACTCGCAGCAAAATCCTGTCGCGATCTCGGATTGCCGCGCGCACGCATTGCTGTGTGTGGATTGAATCCGCACGCTGGTGAAGGCGGCAAGATGGGTGATGAAGAGATCACCACGATCAGCCCCACCGTTTCCACCGCACGCCAAAAAGGATTCGATGTCGTCGGCCCGCTCAGTGGCGACACGGTTTTTCATCACGCACTGCACGGTGAGTTTGATGCGGTGGTGGCGATGTATCACGACCAAGGACTCGCCCCGCTCAAAGCCGTGGCATTCGACAGCGGCGTGAACTGGACGCTCGGCCTGCCCTTCATCCGCACCTCGCCGGATCACGGCACGGCTTACAACATCGCCGGTCAAGGCATCGCAAATCCGTCCAGCATGATCGCCGCGATTCGTCTCGCCAAACAACTTGCGCGCAATCCGCGATGAAGTTTCGCCTCACTCAAACGCGAAACTTGTCACGCGCGGCGCGTTCCCTAAACTCCTCACGCCATGACTCAAAACGAAGTTCTCCAGGTTTTCCGCGACACGGGCGCGCTGCTCGAAGGGCATTTCATCCTTCGCAGTGGCTTGCACAGTCGGCAATTCTTCCAATGCGCCCTCGCGCTCCAACAGATGCCCATCGTCGAAAAGCTCGGTGCGGCGCTGGCGGCGAAGCTCAAGTCGCTGGGCGCGGTTACGGTGGTTTCGCCCGCAATGGGTGGATTGGTCATCGGTCAGGAAGTGGCGCGGCAACTGGGTTTGCGCTTTATCTTTGTTGAGAAAGAGGAGGGGAAACTTGTTTTGCGTCGAGGCTTCAAGATTACACCGGGCGAAAAAACTCTCATCGTCGAAGACGTCGTGACCAAGGGCGGGCGCGTGCAGGAGACGATTGATATTGTTCGCGCCAACGGCGGCGTGGTGGCTGGTGTGGCGATGGTGGTGGATCGCTCGAACGGCGCGGTGAATCTTGGCGTGCCGATGTTTAGCTTGATCGCGCTGCAAGTGGAGACGTTTGATCCAAATAACCTGCCGCCCGATCTCGCCAAAACTCCCGCCGTGAAACCGGGGAGTAAATAGCGGCTTTTCCTCGGAGCGCGGGTAGAAGAACTCGCAAGCCAACCATTGCACGCGTGGTGCCACTGAAAATTAGCACTGGCGCAGCTTCTCGGTTGCGAACCCTTCACGAAGGAAGGAAAGCTCATCTACTCAAACTCAACATCCCAGCCCCATGCCCGCCTCGGAGGGTTTTCCTGGTCAACCAAAAACGT
>JAYUAV010000124.1:0-3032 GCA_043741175.1 Verrucomicrobiota bacterium | reverse complement strand
TGGCGTGGCGTTCTGAAACTGAGGCATCGTAGGGCGGTTGTTTTCAAGTGCCCAGGGTAGCGCACGGTTTGAGCATCCTTGAACCCAGAACCCATTCATGTGCTTTCAAACAGGCGCGGTTCTTTCAAAACTTTGTAGGCGGCGAGGTAACGAGTCGTTCCGGTGCAGCACTTACATCGTGCCCTAAAGTGTTGAAAGATCATCAGGCTCTCACTCGTTTGCAACCATCGGAAAAGATTCGTCGAATCAAAGCCCTACGAGCTTCCGCACTTCCGCATCATTCGCCAGTTTGTCTTTCGTCACCAGCACTGTGCCGGTGTCCACCATGGCGGGGACTTTTTCTTTCTTCACGACTTTGTAGAGCGTTTCGACAGCGAGATAACCCATCCGCTCCGGGTTCTGCGCCACGAGCGCGTCAATCTTCCCAGACTGAACGTCTTCGACGAGTTTCTTTGAGGTGTCGAAGCCGACGAATTTCACGTGTACCTTGATGCCACCTTTGCGTAGGTCTTCCAGCGCGGATGCGACGCCGATGGTGGAATACAAATTCGCGGCGAAGATGCCATCCAGTTCCAGCGCGCCGTTCTTCACAAATTTTTCGAGCGTGTTGGCGGCGGCGGTTTTACAGCCTTCAATCGTGCCGGTGTCGGGATACGGATCGGCAGCGACGGTGAAACCCGCAGCCTTGGCCGTCTCGATGAAGCCCGCCGAACGCGCTTCAGTGCTGCCCGTGCCTTGTACGAATCTCATGCACATGACCTTCGCGCCTTTCTTGTCGCCGACGAGCCGGACGAGTTCCTTGCCGCCGATGACGCCGCCGTTCTTGTTGTCCGTGGCAACGAAGCTGGAGTGCGCGTTGCCGTCCACGCCGGAATCAAAGATGACGACGGGAATGCCTGCGGCGACGGCAGCTTCGACCTGACGCTTCATGGCTTTTTGATTGAGCGGCGCGAGGGCGATGCCTTTGACGCCGAGGTTGACCATGTTCTCAATGATTTTGTTCTGCTCGGCGATCTCGGTTTCGGTGACGGTGCCTTCCCACTTGAGTGTGACGCCCAAATCTTTGGCGGCTTTCTTCGCGCCAGTGGCCACGGTTTCCCAGAATTCACCGCCAGTGCTTTTGGGAATGGCGGCGAGAGTGAGGCTTTCAGCAGCGTGAAGGATGCTGGTGAAAACGAGCGCGACTGCTGCGATGACGATGCGTTGAGGGATTGATTTCATGAGAGAAAGACTAGGAAAGGTGCTGGGGTTATTCAACAAATTTGCCGCCATGTGAACAACGAGCTTCGTCAGCGAGTCCGTTTGCTAAACTGGATAATTTTTTGGTGACAGTTGTTTGATCTTCTGCTGGAGACTCTGCCAATCAAGGAGGAGGGTGATGCTGGCTACCGCGCTTCAAACGCCGCTGCGACTTCTGTGGCGGCGATTTGTTTTCCACGATAGAACATGATGGTCGTGGCGTTCCAACGGATCAGCATGGTCGAGTAACTGGCGCGGCCAATAACTCCGAAGTGCATATCGCTGTTGTCGAGATCAGGCAAGCCAGAGGGGTCAGTCGGGTGTGCGATGGATTGAAATACGTCGGTGATCTTCATGTCTAGGCCGTCCACGTTGTTGGTTTGCCCCACGCGAAGCTCGGCGGCTTGCATCGGTGTTGGTGGAAGGATTGGATCAACCGGAGATAGCAACAGCCAGTTCTTGTCGTCAACCTCCAACCCGCAGACCAACAGCGCGAGGCTGCCGTCGTCGTTCACAAGCGAATACTCATGACGTTCGTGAAGTCGTCCCGTGCGTGCGATTTCGACAGCGGCGTGGCCTTGAATACGCCATGATTTTTCGTCGAGCTTGCCAGTGCTGCCGACCTTCAACCGCAGCGCAGGCGCAGAAATTTTCGTCAATGGCTTTGTAGGGCGAGGCGTTCCGCACGTCTTCACACCCACGAAGATTCCCGCGAAGATCAAGACTGCCATGACGATCTTCAATGTGCCCATCGAGAGTCCTTGCCCGCCGTAATCGCCAGAACTTGACGATAGAAAGTTGCTGCCGGACGAGGATGTAAAGCTGGCGAACTCCGCCAAGCGAATGTTAAACGCCGACGCGACCAGCCCTGCCGAAAGATTCTTCCCTCGATAGTATTCCACCTTGTCGCCCGTCCAACTCACGACGATCATGTCGCCGCCGGATTGCGCGTTGAAATATTTTGCTGCGTCGCCCAGCTCCACGCCTTCCGGCGCGTCGCCCTCGATATGATGCACGCGCGATTCATCTACAAGCGAGATGCGGACATCTGTTCCTTCGAGATTGATGCGGTTGCCGACTTTTTTTGTCTCAGCTTCCGAAGCAGACAAGGGATACTCCGGCTCAAAGAGAACAAACATCTTCCATTCGACACCGTGTTCGCCTTCTTCGTGAACGAGCGTGGCAGGCTCGCTACTGTCGCTGATGAGATTAAACTCGTTCCAGAAATAACGCTCACCATCCAATTCCATGCCCATCACCAATCGTCCGGCCACCCGATAGCGCACACCATTGAACGTGCCGTAAGTGCCGACGCGGATGGGTGTGGGATTGGTGTTGCTCATGGCTGGAATTCTAGCGCGACAATATATTTTCGGAAGTGAGTCACGCGGCGAGTATGATTGCGTAGCGACATTTGCTCAACGGAGAAAGCGGGCACGATTGAAACTGTCGTGCAACAGGGAGTCTTAATCTTGGTTCTTCGCTGTTTTCGGTGAAGCCGTGAACCTTCGACACGAAATCACCGTTGGTTTGAGCCAGGAGAAGCTTGCGGAAAAGTCCAACCTCTCGACAGTGTTTATCAGCTATCTCGGATATGGGAAAATAAACAGTTCGGTGAGTGCTTTAGCGTGCGTGGCAAAAGCTTTGGGTGTGCAACTCCGTGATTTGTTTTGAATGGGTGTGACTGAAACTGCCGCTCAGTTTTTGGAGTGCGGAGACTTGTCGCCGCTTTCATGGCCTGAGCGACTTGTCGCTCAGGCAGAGCGGCGTACAGCGGTTTGACGCATGGGCGG
>JAYUAV010000123.1:0-5871 GCA_043741175.1 Verrucomicrobiota bacterium | reverse complement strand
CCGATGGAGAGCCAGTTGATGGAAAGTTCGCGCGCCTCCCAGCCGCCGAATTTGATGAGCGCGAGCGTGAGGACGAAGCCGGTGGCAATCGCACCGATGGACAGCGTGGCGCTGACCGCCTTGTTGCGCAGGGTGAAAAGCGTGATGATCCCCGCCGCGAGCAGCGGCAGGAACAAGATCAGCCAAGTTAACGCTTCGAGTTTCATTCTAATCAGCCACAGATGGGCACAGATGAAACACAGATTTCTTTTCCGCAGATGACACAGATGTTCGCAGATTCATTTTTGGCAGAGCAAATCTGCGGACATCGGCGAAATCTGCGGATGTCTTATCTGTGTTTAATCTGTGTTTCATCTGTGGCTAAAAATCAAAGTTTCATGCTCGTCAGGTCTTCGACGTGCGCGGACTGGCGCTTGCGATAGAGCGCCACAATGAGCGCGAGGCCGACCGCCACTTCCGCCGCCGCCACGGTGATGATGAAGAACACCATCACCTGGCCGTTGAGGTTGTCGTTGAACCGCGAAAAGGAAACGAGCGCGAGGTTCGCCGAGTTGAGCATCAATTCCAGCGACATGTAGATCACGATCAGATTGCGCCGCGTGATGACGCCGAGCAGGCCAAGCGCGAATAACAGCGCGCTGACCACGAGATAATGTTCAAGGCCGACATTCATTTCTTTGCGGTGATGAGAGGCAAAACTAAACGCAGAGACGCGGAGGGCGCAGAGGTTCGCAGAGACGAAGGAATTATCTTCTCCGCGTTTCTCCGCGCCCTCCGCGTCTCTGCGTTTATCTGGTTGCGGTTCATTTCAAATCTTTCTTGCTCAATAAAATCACACCGACCATCGCCACGAGGAGCAGGATGGAAACGATTTCAAACGGCAGCAGATAATTTGTGAAGAGCATCTTGCCGAGCGTGGCGGTATCGCCGACGACAGTGGGGTTTGTCAGTTCTTTGCCCGGGTTCGTCGCCAGCAACGAACGGACGAAGATAACGACGATTGCCCCAACGGAAGCCAAGCCTGCGACCAGTCCTGTTTTCTTGATCTTCCGACGCTCTTCTTCTTTCAAGTCGAGCAACATGATGACGAACAAGAACAGCACCATGACTGCGCCCGCGTAAACCAAGACCTGCACCGCCGCGAGGAAGAACGCGTGCAGCAACACGAACAACCCGGCCATCGAGATGATCGTGAGCACGAGAAACATCGCGCTCGTGACCGGGTTGCGACTGAACGGATTCGCGACGACGAGCGCCCCGAACAAGAGCGTCGCGACCGCGAAGACGTAAAATAGAATGCCTTCCATCAACTTTTGCTTTCGTTCTGCGCCAGCAACTTTTCCAAAAGCTGCCGTCCTTCTGTTAGGTTCTTTCCTTGCTCCCAGTCGTAGGCGAATAGTGCAACATCGTCGTTCAAGGTCTTTGGATTCCGCTCGTTTATCTTCCTGAGCAGCGTTTCAATATCCGCCGGGAACGGATGCTTGCCGTATCGCAGCATGTCCGTTATCGGATGATCGCCTGGGCTTCCAAATGACATATCAAACCTTTACCGGGAAATTTTCCTGCGCCTTGGCCTCTTCGGCTTTGTGCTTCCATTTCTGGACGCCGGCGTGCGTGCCGCCGAGGGCGAGGAGTTTTTCTTTGTTGTAAATCATCTCCGCGCGGCTCGTGCCGGTGAGTGAGTAATCCTTTTGCAGAAAAATCGCTTCCTCCGGGCAGACTTCCTGGCAGAAGCCGCAGAAGATGCAGCGAAGCATGTTGATCTCGAATTCCTTCGGCATCTTTTCCGCGTTCGGGCGGTCGGCGTTGGAAACCACCGGGCCGGGCGGAATGATTTTTATCGCCTTGGGCGGACAGACAAATTCGCAAAGCTGGCAGCTCACGCATTTGGTGTTGCCTTCCTGATCCTTCACAAGATATGGCGCGCCGCGATAACCTTCGGGCACGACCCATTTCTCTTCGGGATACTGCATCGTCACCTTCTTCTTGAAGAGGTGGCGCAGCGTGACTTTGAACCCGCCGATGATGGCCGGCAGGTAAAGCCGCTCGAACAGATTCAATGGTTTGCGTTTGACGATCATGTTATTTGCCGCTCTGCCACCAGAGCCAGATGGCGGTGATCAAAATGTTTGCGAGTGCGACCGGAATAAACCGCCGCCAGCCCAAGTCCATGAGTTGATCGTAACGAAAACGCGGCCACATCCAGCGAATCCACACGAACAACACGAGGAACAGGAAAACTTTCCCGAGAAAAATGCCGATGTGCAGCAAGCCGCCGAGCAGCGTCGTCGCGGCTTGATCGAGACCGAACCACGGCAACGTCCAGCCGCCGAAGAACAGCGTCACCATCATGGCCGACACGAGAATCATGTTGGCGTACTCGCCCATGAAGAACATCGCGAACTTGATCGAGCTGTATTCGATGTTGTAACCGCCCGCGAGTTCCTGCTCGGCTTCGGGCAAATCGAACGGGGTGCGGTTCGTTTCCGCGAACGAGGCGACAAGGAAAATGCAAAACGCGAGGAATGTCATCGGCGTTTGCAGCACGAACCAGTTCGGCAGGAAGCCGAGTTGCGTGCCGGTCTGCGCTTCAATGACTTTGCTCAGATTCAAATCGCCGACGAACAGGAAGATCGGGATGACGCTCATGCCCATCGCGATTTCGTAGGAGATGAGCTGTGCGCTGGAGCGGATGCCGCCGAGGAAGGGGAACTTGGAATTACTCGCGTAGCCCGCCAGCACGATGCTGTAAACGCCCAGCGACACGATGCCGAACGTGTAGAGGATACCGACGTTCAGGTCAGCGAGCACCATCTTCTGCCCGCCGATGTTCGAGCCGAAGGGAATCACGGCGAGGTTCAAGATCGCCGGGATGAGCGCGATCATCGGTGCGAGCGTGAAGAATACTTTGCGCACATGCGCTGGCGTCATTTCTTCTTTGAAGAAGGCCTTGATGCCGTCAGCCGCCGGTTGCAACAGACCGAATGGGCCGACGCGGTTCGGTCCGATGCGATCCTGAATCCACGCGGCCAGACGACGTTCGAGCACGACCGTGTAAGCCACCATGGTCATCATGATGGCAAAGCACACGACTGCCTTGATGCCCGTGAAGAGCAGCAGGCTTTGCGTTGGGCTTAAGTTGTTTAACCAGTCAGTCATTTCAAATTTTCATCATGCTAACGTTTCTCAAAAAATTATTTTTTGGTTGGTCTCAAATAGCCATCAGGATCGGCATAAATAAGCCGACTGTTACTCAATAAAACCTGTGCCGTCTCTACGCCAACGGGTGCATCCACCAACCAATAATATTTTTCGGTTTCGTTTAGCAGCGCGCGTTGTGTTGAAACAAAAAACGTCAGCCGCTTGTTGCGAGGATAACTCAAAGAAAATCTTCCGTCAGCATCCGTGGAAGTTTCCTGAAACACATTTGGATAGAAACCCGTCAAGTAGTCTTCGACCGTTGGAAAATATTCCACCTTTTGAGTGATTGCTGCCAGACCGGCTTGCGCCTTATCAATAGCTGCCAACAATTTATCCGCCTCCGTCTTTTCATCGGCTTCAATTTTATCCATCTTTGTTTTTAGCGGAATCTGCTTTCCGTAGTCTGCCTCAATCTGCTTGATCGCTTTTGTAATTGCCGCTTCTGCTCCTGCTGGCAAATCCTTCAACCTCTTATCTAACGCGGCGAGGTCTCGCTCAATGGCGTTCTGTTCAGCTTTAACCGTGAAATAACCAGCATTGGTCATTCGATTGGGTGCATCGGCTAAAAATGCTTTATAGGCGACATCTGTTTTTTTAACGGTGTCTTTTGCACGGGTCAATTTGCGCTGGTTCGATATTTTTTCTGATTCTATCGCTGCCCGTTTTTGCTGAAAAAATTCTTTGACCTGTTTCTTTTCAATTAACAAAACCTTGGCGTCTCCGAGCTTAACATTTTCACCGCCTTTAGTGACTATGAAAACTTGCCCTGATACGGACGTTTTGCTCGGCTTGCACCCACACAAAATAATTAGCAGCCAAACAGCAAAAATCGGAATGTTAATTTTTTTCCGCATCATGACTTTTCGGCTAAATTTTTACCGTCACGCCCGTGTCACCGAGGCTGGCCCATGTGAGGCCATTGAATGCCGGAACATCCTTCGCCATCTCGTTGAACAATCCTTCAATGGTCAGGAAACCGTTCTTGCCGGTGACGTTGTAAACCAAGTCGTGCAGGAAATCCCATTCGGCGCGGGCCTCGCCCGGCGGCTGGACGGCTTGCATGAACTTTTGCACGCGACCTTTGGTGTTCGTGAACGAGCCGCGCTTCTCCGCGTGCGCGCAACCGGGTAAAACGTAATGCGCCATCTCAGTTGTTTCGTTGTGATGCGTGTCGCACACGATCAAAGTCTGGAGCTTTGCCAAGAAGGCAGAACCGATGCCGTGTTTCTTCACGTTCTCGCCGAAGACAAGCAGCGTCTGGATTTTTCCCGCTTTGATTCCCTCAACGATTTTTGGAATGTTGATTCCAACCTCGGAGAAACAAATACCAGTAAGTCGCGCTCCATTTGTGTTTGGATTCTTATCGGCACTGACAAGAAGCTTGTCGGCTTCGCCCATGCGTTCGACTGAATCACTGATCGCGCCGAGCTTTGCTTTGAGTTTGCTCAACAGCCAAAGCTCTTCATTCGTCTGACGCGCAGAGGCAACGATGGCCACAGAACCCGGCTCGGCTTTTTTCAAAATCTCCGCAATTTCCGTCAGAGCCGTTGACCACGAGATGTCATCAATATCCCCGGTCGGAAGAATTTTTCTACACTTGGTGATGCGGTTATCACTGTGAATCCACTTGTAGTTCAAGCGACCGGTATCGCACATCCACGAAGCGTTGACCGCGTCGTTGTCGCGCGGCGTGTAGCGGTAAATCTTTTCCTCGCGCGAGCTGATGAGGACGTTGCAGCCCGTCGCGCAACTCGTGCAAACGCTCTTGGTTTCCTTGAGAAACCACACACGCATCTGGAAACGAAAATCCTTCGACGTGAGCGCACCAACCGGACAGATGTCCACGGTGTTGAGCGTGTAGTTGTTGTCGAACGGCAGGCCGGGGAACGTAGCGATGGTGTTGTAGCTGCCGCGATTCACAATGCCGAGCGCATCGTCACCCGCGACATCCTTCGTGAAACGGATGCAGCGCGTGCAAAGAATGCAACGCTCCGCATCGAGCATGATGCGCGGTCCGAGATCAACGGCCTTGGGCTTGTGAACCTTTGCTTCAACGAAGCGGCTCGCGCTCTGGCCATAGTCCACGGAGTATTCCTGGAGCTTGCACTCGCCGGCCTGATCGCAGATCGGGCAATCGAGCGGATGATTGATGAGCAGCGATTCGAGCACGCCTTCACGCATCTGCTTCACGCCCGGCGTGCTCGTGTAAATCTCCATGCCCGGCGAAATCGGCGTGGCGCAACCGATGGCCGGGCGCGGTGACTTCGCGATCTTCGGCGTGCCATCGGCATTCATCACCGGCTTGCGATCCGGCCCGAGTGCGGGCGTGCCGAACTCGACGAGACACATGCGGCAGTTGCCAGCGACGGGCAGTTTCGGATGATAGCAGTAATGCGGAACATCCTTCTTCGCGATGTCGCATGCCTGCAGCATCGTGGTGGGCGCGAGTTTGCCCTGCCAATCCGGCAAAGCTCTCGGCACTTCGACTTCGCGCCCGTCCACTTTGACCTTGATCTTTTCGATCGCGGGCGTCGCGGGCTTAACTTCAGTTGTGGCAACAGCGCTAGACATTGGGCAAAACTTTTTTGCGTTTCAGCACACTGCCGCTAGATTTGGTTTTCTTGTAGGAAACGCTCGTGCTGGCTTTGGCAGGACTGCTGGAAGTTGCGG
>JAYUAV010000122.1:0-3047 GCA_043741175.1 Verrucomicrobiota bacterium | reverse complement strand
ACGACGAGATAATCCACGGGATGCGTGGCGAGGGTGCGCAACGCATCAATCTGTTCAGTCACGCGCATCGTGCCGATTTCTGCGGCGATGGATGCGCCGACGCGTCCCGCCACCATCAACGCCGTCAGTACCGGGCCGAGTTCGCTGCACATGGAAACGCCGACGAGCGCGAGTGTGGCGGTGTCCATCTTCACCTGATGGAATTGATAGTAAGCCTGTGCGGCGAGA
Source organism: Verrucomicrobiota bacterium (assembly GCA_043741175.1). Classification (GTDB taxonomy): domain Bacteria; phylum Verrucomicrobiota; class Verrucomicrobiia; order Limisphaerales; family JADLHS01; genus JADLHS01. The sequence continues at coordinate 2,819 of JAYUAV010000122.1, read as the reverse complement.
ACCATTCCCGTGAACGCGCCGGTGACCAGCACGACGGTCTGGGATTTCACGCCGATGTAATAAAGTTGATACACCAGATCACGCCCGCGAACTTTGAACGTGAACAAAGAGGCAAGCGATTCCGCGACCAGTAACCCGAAACGTCCGAGTCCACTGAACCAATCGGAGATAAACTTTTGCGCCAACGAAGTCATCGGCGCAAAACCTATCAAGCGCGGGAGGATATGGCGAGAGATTGATTGAATAGGTTTGTGGCGAAACATTCTCCGACGCGGTCTGTTGTTCGGGCATAACCGAGCCAATGCAGATGAGAAACTGCGGGAGAAACGCGGAGGCGCAAAGGCCGCAGAGAAACGTAGAGTGAAACGGGTCACAGGCAACACACCGTTCGGTGTTCGTATCCCGAACAGAAATTCTCTGCGTTCTCAGCGTTGCTGCGTTTGTTCCGGCCTATTTCAACTGCATGGATACGGCTTACTGCGACTGTTCTCCGCGATACAGCCGCGCTCCGCAGGGATGTCGTGGCAGTGTCGGGATGCGCCATTTCGCAATTCACTCCGGGAAACAAGTTTGACTCGCCTTTGTGCGAAACCTAAATTGAGCGCGCATGTTGGCAGTTGAGTCAAAAATCACCCAGGCGCAACCCGTCGCCCCCACGCCCATCGGAACTTCTTCATGGAAGCAAATCGTTGAGCCAGTGGAACCGTTTTTGGATGCGGTGACGAAGCGTCTCGCGGAACAGGTGAATGCGTTTGATCCCGCACTTTCTCAATACGCGGAATACGCCCTGACCGGCAATGGCAAGCATCTGCGTCCCACGCTGGTCGCATTGGCGGCAAATTCCCTCGGCAAGGTGAATGATTCTCACGTCACCGTCGCCGCCATCATCGAGATGGTTCACCTCGCCACGCTGGTTCATGACGATGTGATGGATGAGGCGGAGATGCGGCGCGGCAAGTTGACGATTGCGGCGAACTGGGGAAACGAGATCGCAGTGTTGTTCGGTGATTGTCTGTTTGCTCAAGCTTTGAAGTTGGCTGCGAGTTTCCCAACACCAGAGATTTGTCGCGCGGTGGCGTCGGCTACGAACACGGTTTGTTCGGGCGAAATTCTCCAGACGCGTCATCGGAAGAGCTTTGAGTTGTCGCAGAAGGATTATTTTCGCGTGTTGCAGATGAAAACGGGCGAGTTGTTTGCGTTGTCGTGCGACATGGCTGCGTTCCTGAGCAACGCCACGCCGGCGCAGCGGACTGCGCTGCGCGAGTTCGGCATGGCGTTCGGCACGGCGTATCAGATTTATGATGACTGCGTGGATTTGTTCGGCACGGAGAAGAAGGCGGGCAAATCTCTGGGGACGGATCTCGCCAAAGGCAAGCTGACTTACCCTGTGTTACTGGCGTGGGAACGCGCGACGCCGGATGACCGCGCTGCGCTCGAAGCGTTGGTGCAGGATTGGCAGCCGGGGTCTTTCGCGATGGTGAACAAGTATTTGGCCCGGTATGAAACACTGGGAACGACGCTGGATTTGATTGAACGACATCTGGCGCAGGCGCGTCAATATCTGCGGTCGTTGCCAGAATCGGTTGGACGCGCGGGTTTGCTGGGCGTGACAGACTTTCTGGCACAGCAAACGGCCGCGTTGTCAGAATGATCTCTATTATAGTGAGCACGACTGGATCGGAACCTGAACGGGAATCAAAGTCGGCGGTGTCTTCGGACACGCCGAAACCTGCCACCACCACCCACCGCGCGGAGGAAGACGCCATCGTGCGGCGCGCCCAACAAGGCGATCTCGCCGCTTACGACGAACTTGTGCGTCGTTATCAGGAGCGCATTTACGCCACGCTCTACCACATGACGTCCAACCATGATGACGCAAACGATCTGGCACAGGAGGCGTTCATCAAAGGTTATCAAGCGATCAAATCCTTCAAAGGCGGCTCAAGTTTCTATACTTGGGTTTATCGCATCGCCGTCAACAAGACACTTAACTTTCTCAAGTCGCGCAAGAATCGCTCGATGATGAGCTTGAACGATCTGGATTTTGATGCGGAGAAAGACCCGGACTTAGTGGCGTTGATCTCGGACAAAACACCACGTCGCGATGCGGTGTTGGCCGAGCTACAAAAAAAATTGAACGAGGCCATGCTCAAGCTGTCAGAACAACACAGACTCGTGGTGACCTTGCATGATGTTCAAGGGCTGGCGCACGAGGAGATCGCCGAGATCACGGAATGCAACACGGGGACGGTGCGGTCGCGGTTGTTTTACGCGAGGCAGCAGTTGCAGGGGTATCTGGCGGATTATCTGACGTAACAAATTCTTGTAACATTGACGTAACTATGAGTGCCGAAAACCAGGATCAGGATTTTGAAAAGTTGCAGCAGTTGCTCAAACTCAAACGCCACGAGTCGCCGCCGCCGCGCTTCTTCAACGACTTCTCTTTCCAAGTCACCGCCCGCATTCGCGCCGGTGAAGGCGCGGGCAAGATCGAAAACTTCGAGGACATCGTCTCGCAAGCACCGTGGCTGCATCGCATCTGGAAAGCCATTGAGGGCAAGCCAGCCGTGTCCGGGCTTTTCGCAGCGGCGGTGTGCGGTGCCTTGATCGCAGGAATTTTCTTCGTGGACAACACGGCGCCGACGATGCCTGCCTTTGCCACGAATCAACCTGAACCACCCGCCGACAATGGTGATCCCGCGTCATCTGGAACTCTTCTCGCAACGACGGAGCAGGGTGGTAGCAGCCTGAGTCCGACCGCAGTGTTGCCGGGATCGTCAACGTCACTGTTCAACAACGTCCTCGCATTGCCGACGGCG
>JAYUAV010000121.1:0-3028 GCA_043741175.1 Verrucomicrobiota bacterium | reverse complement strand
CGATGACCAACGATTTGCAGCTAGATATTGAGGACGCCACCAATGGAATCGTTTCGCTGACAATCATGAATCCAACTTCAATGACGAACAATCCGGTGTGGGATCTTTACGTGACAACGAACTTCAGCCTATGCACTGATTCCGGCGCGTTGAACGCAACGAACTGGACATGGCTTGCCCGCACTGAACCGGGGCAGACCAATTTACTCGTGCCGATGCTTTCGGATACCGAATGCTACTTCCGCCTAGCTGATACGAACGACGTGGATGGCGACTCGTTGCCCGATGTTTTCGAGTTGCTGGTTTCGCATTCCAAACCGATGACGAATGACACCGACGGCGATGGTCTGCTGGACGGCTGGAGTTGGGCGCACTTCGGCCACGTCAACGGATTGACGAATGATAACACCGGAGCAACGAACGATTACGACAACGACGGCACCAATAACATTACGGAACAAGCCAATGGCACCGATCCCAACACGATTGAGTTCACGCTGCGTCTGGGAAATCAGCAATTTAACACGCTGAACCCGACGGGCAGCTTTTACGTCATCAGTGGCGTGCCGGTTTATGCAGCGGTGCTGGTGAACCACACCAATTATGCGGCGGCAGTTTGGCAAATTTACAATGGCAACACGGCGTACAACCTCGGCTCCACCGATGGTATTTATGAACTCACCTTCGGCTTGAAGGGACGTTCGCCCGATTCCTTGCCGTCGTGGATTGGCACCTCAGTGACACTGGATCGCACCAATCCGGTTCTCGTCATCACCAATCCGGGCGGCACGACAACTTCCAAGCCGACGATTCAAGTGCAAGGCTTCGCCAAAGAACTACTGGCCTCCGCGACTTACGCCATCAGCAATGCGGCTGGCATCCAAACCAATCTTACGGCCTATCTTACCGGGCAAAAGGGTTTCGCCGGCGGGCCGGTGACGAATTACTTCCAAGCCTTTGATGTGGATCTCACCAACGGCGTGAACAGCCTTTATGTCCGCGCCACGGATCGCGCGGGAAATTACACGACGACCAACTTTAACATCACCTTTGACTTGAGCGGCGATACCAACGCGCCGGTGTTGCAGGTGTTGTGGCCGACCAATGGAAGCGTCTTGGGCCAGTCGAACTTTGCGTTGCGGGCGCAGATGGACGACGAAACGGCGAGTGTGACGGCGCAGATAATTGACGGCACGGGTCAGACGAATGTCGTGAAGGGTTTGATTGAACGCAATGGTTCCGTGTGGGTGGAAAACCTGCCGTTGGGCACGGGGACAAATCTCGTTCAACTGACCGCAACCGATGCGGCGACGAATACCAGCGCCGTCAACTTGACCGTCATCCGCAGCTCAGTGAGTTTGATCGTCGATCCTGTGGCCAGTGAATCCTTGAACCAAAAGTATGTGACCGTGACCGGCACCGTGAGCGATACGAATTATTCTGTGACAGTGAATGGGATAGCGGCGGCGGTCAGCAGCGATGGCAGTTGGAGCGCCGACAACGTGCCCGTGAACAATGGTGGCACGGCGATGTTCTCCGCCAACGCCTCCAACGGCGGCGGCTCCACCCCGACCGTCCAATCCGAAGTGGAATTGGACAAACCACCCGAGATCAAACTGGTGAGCGGACAGTGGTATGACAAAGCCGACGACTATGACCTTGCCCCCGTGGATTTCCTATATGAATACCAGACGTGGGCTCAACACTGGTCAGTGATGGACGGTGGGGAAACTGGTTCCTCGGTTGAAAATGCCAATTATGCCTCGAACATCGTGACAAGCATTGATGCCGACGGTCTGCTGCACCCTGCAGGCGGCTCACCCACGCCGTGGACGGGTGGCCGATGGGAAAACGGTAGTCTGAGCTATCGCAGTCCGCGGAACACTCACAGTGATTATGTTGTGCGCCGCAGCGAGGCGCATCTAAACTTGGAATCGCATGGCAAGGGCTTGGGGCACGATCTGCGCGTGTTCGTCATCACAGCCGACTTGGTGGAACTGTATTTGAAGAATGCCAGCCTCGGCAGTGTGATTGAACTGGCAGCGGTGCCGCCGGGAGAAATCAAGATTCGCGGACAAACACCGAACGCTAATAAAGAGGCCGTTGTCACGCAGTTTAGTGGCACGAGCGTGGAATCCACTGCCCAGACGGGCCGGCCACTGGTCACGAACCAGCAATCAGTGGTCGAAGCGCAGTTGTTATCCCTGACGGTCGTAAGCAATGCCGTCAATGTCGGCTCGACGAACTGGGCTGCGGTGAAGGCGACGAATGAATACGTTTACGTTCAGGCAACGCTTTCGGTCACCAACACCAACGCCGCTACCCATATCGAATGGTCAGCAGGCGAGGTTGTGCCCGGCAAGCCATTCCAACACCGAATTTCTAAATCCACTTCAGCCAAAACGCTTGTAACAGCAAAATTCGGCACCAACACGATCGGCCTCAATGTGTGGATTCTCTGGGCTGATATTGAAATCCTCACGAGCGGGCCGATCCCCCAGAACGCCCCGGAGATTCCTGTGAATTTTCCGCCCGCCACCAACCTTGGGATTCAAACATACAGCGATGGTGTCAACTCCGTCACTTTCGGAATGATATGCGCGGTTGCTACAGTAACTCCGCCGGGCTGTCACGCGGTGGTGTCAAATGATTGGTCGCTGTTTCAGTTGAAAACGACACAATTTTATATCAACGGCCAAATTTACCCCCAAGGCACATTTACGAACTGGGTTACTGACGCCACACCTGCCACAGCAGTCTTGGATTCGAATGACAAGCTTTACTTGATAGATTCCCCAAGTGTGCCAACGCCAACAATTCCTACAATTTCATCGACCGAAATTTATTACAATTTTTACAACCAAGTTAACTGGAAATCCGAACCCTGCTCCGACAAAGAATACTGGCATTTTGTGGCAAGATGGAACACCAATGCCACTCCGAGAATTACCATGACAAATTTGAATACTGATTACTACGAATTCCCAACCAACGCCTTTTACCAATGAACTTTTCAACTTTTATCTTA
>JAYUAV010000120.1:0-6645 GCA_043741175.1 Verrucomicrobiota bacterium | reverse complement strand
CATCGGCAAAATTTTATTGAACAATTTCCGGCACTCGCGATTCGTCGCCGGATGTCAGACAAGCCACATCACACCAAACCATGAGCAAGCCTCGTTCGCCACTCGTGTTCAAGTTCGCTTCCGAGGACTGGGAGTTTGAACTGATCCATCGCCTCAACTACCGCACGTTCGTGGAGGAAATTCCGCAGCACAAAGCTTCCCCCACTCACCGGCTCGTGGACAAATTTAACCCGGAGAACACTTATCTCATCTGCCTTAACGATCAGAAACTCGTAGGCATGTTGGCAGCGCGCGGCAACCGTCCCTTCTCGCTCGATCAAAAAGTTTCTGATCTCGACACGCATTTGCCGAAGAGCCGCACTGTCTGCGAAATCCGACTGCTCGCGATTGATAAATCCTTCCGAGGTTCGCGCGGCGGCCAAATCCTTTCCGGCCTGCTCGCGTTGCTTTGGCAGCATGGAGTCGAACGCGGCTACGATCTTGCGATCATCTCCGGCACGATGCGGCAGTTGCGCCTCTATCAACATCTCGGCTTCGTGCCGTTCGGTCCGGTCGTTGGCACGGGCGACGCACAATTCCAGCCGATGTATGTCACGCTCGAAACCTTCGAGGTGACGGCGCGAGAATTCCTGCGTTCCGCTCCTGCGAAATCCTTTCAGCCCAGCGCCGTCAATTTTCTTCCGGGACCAGTCACCGTTCGTCGCGAAGTGCGCCGTGCCTTCGAGCAAGCACCCGAATCTCACCGCGCTGACAGCTTCAAGGCTGATTTTCAGCAGACGAAGGAACTTCTCTGCAAGCTCGTGAACGCTGCGAACGTCGAGTTGCTCTTCGGTTCAGGCACGCTCGCCAACGATGTCGTGGGCGCGCAACTTTCGTTGCTGCCAGGGCAGGGGATTGTCTTGAGCAACGGCGAATTTGGCAAACGGCTTGCCGATCAAGCGCGCCGCTTTAAACTTCCCTTTGAACATATCGAGTTCGATTGGGGCGCGCCTTTCGACATGAAGGTTGTGCGCGAACGGCTCTCCGATATCGCCGCGCCGACTTGGATTTGGTGCGCGCAATGCGAAACTTCCACTGGCGTGATGAACGACGTCGAAGCGTTGAAACAACTGTGCGCTGAACACGGAGCCAAACTTTGCCTCGATAGCATCAGCAGCGTAGGCACGACACCCGTGAATCTCGAAGGTGTTCACCTCGCTTCCTGCGCCAGCGGCAAAGGACTGCGTTCCTATCCGGGCGTCTCGATGGTTTTCTACAATCATCAAGTGTTACCTGCCGAGGAACATCTCCCGCGCTATCTCGACCTCGGCTACTACGCGCAACAGGAAGGCATCCCGTTCACGTTTTCATCCAACTTGCTCCACGCGCTCCACGCGGCTGTTCGCGGTGTGAATTGGGAAAAACGTTTCAGCGAACTTCTTGAAACATCCGCGTGGTTGCGCTCGAAATTGATTGAATCCGGTTTTGAACTGGTGGGAGGCAACACGCGAACCTCACCTGCCGTTATCACCATCGCGCTGCCTGAAGGATTGAACTCTGTCACCATCGGTAATCTGCTTAAGGAATCCGGCTTCCTGTTGAGTTACAACAGCGACTACCTGCGCGGGAAAAACTGGATTCAAATCTGTCTCATGGGCGAGATCGCCAAGGAGAAGGTGGTGGCGTTGGCGGGCGCATTGAACAGAGTTTGTTTCAAGCCGACTTCTCTGCAACCCGCCGCGCAGGAGTGATTGTTCACTCGCCTTTCTTGATCGGCCACTCCGCTGCCGCCAAAGCCTTGTAGCCGCCGATCAACGAAGTGACGTTGCGGTAACCCATCTTCTGCGCGGCATCGCACGAGAGCGCAGAGCGGAAGCCACCGCCGCAATACAGGATGATCTCCGCGTTCTTGTCGGGGTAAAGTTTTTCCAGATCGCGTTCAAGGATTCCCTTGCCGAGATGCACGGCTTGGACAGCATGACCGGCGTTCCACTCGTGATCCTCACGCACATCCATGAGAATGACCTTGGGATTGATGTCCAGCCGCGCGCGAGCGTCTGCAACGCTGACTTCCGTGACGCGCGTCTTCGCGTCGTTGACGAGAGCGAGAAATCCAGGTGAATGATCCATGCGCAAAAATTAAACAGGTCAGACAGGGCGTCAAACCATTTTCCGACCGACGAGTTCACCAATCCTTGAGCTTCTTGTCCTGCCGTTTCGGGTCAGTCTCTGGCTTGAACATCAAAATCTGTTCGTCGCCTTTCTGCGCATCGAGCATTTGCTTCGCCTCCTGTGGCGTCATTTGGTGAGCAGCGACCTGTTGCGGTTCGCCAGCGTCCTTCTTCTCGTCAGGCTTCGCCTGCTGCTGATCTTTCTTCTCCTGCTCTTTCTTGTCTTTGGCTTCCTGTTTCCTTTTTTCTTCGTCTTTCTTCTGTTGATCGTTCTTGGACTGTTGATCCTTCTTGTCGTCCTTCTTCTGCTGGTCTTGCTTTTGATCCTGTTTTTGTTCGTCCTTCTTGTCCTGTTTTTGATCTTGTTGCTGCTGGTTCAACAATTCATACAGCTTCTTCAATTTCTCGTCGTTCGGGTAAAGTTGCAGGCCGTTGGTGACGCTTTGAAGCGCGGCAGAAATGTTGTTTGAAAGATAATGCCGCGCGCCGCCGTGGAAAAAATCATCGGCAGGCGCGAGTTGCGCGCGGGCGGACGGCGACAGAATCAGCAGGAGGTTAAGGCTGAGGAGGAGTGGCAATCGCATCTATATCCTTCAGTTTTTTGGTGAACTCTTGAAATTGTTTCGCTGCGATCTGGTTCTTTATCAGCATATCCATGATCTCCACAGCGCGATGATAATTTTTCTGCCTTACAGCCGTGTCGGCATCACTCTTTGCGCGGCGCATCGCTTCCCTGAATTGTTTGATCTGCTCCAAGCCTTCTTTGACAAATGCCAGATTGAACGTCGCGTTCTCATCCGTCTTGTCGAGTGTCACAGCGTGCTCGTATTGTTTGATGGCTTCATTCCACGCTTCTTCCAGCTTGTCCAAATCCTCCGCCGCTTGGCCGAGACGGAAATGCGTGTTGCCGAGATTGTAGTAAGCGGATTGTTGCAGCCGGATGTCTTTCGCAGTCAACACTGCGTTGAAATGCTGGATGGCGATGGAGTAATTCGTTGCGCGATACGCCGCTGTTCCGGCGTTGAAGTGCAGGCGCGGATCTTCCGGTTTTTGTTTCTGTGTTTGCTCATTCAGCAACCGCTCGTATTCCGTCAAAGCGTTGGTGAAGTTGCCTGCTTTGTATTCCTTGAGTGCAGCAGTCGGTGAAGCACTTGCAGTCAATGGCATCAAAATCAAACCGACCAATAAAACGATGGCCGTCGCTGTGCCTGAGGCGAGCGAGCGTTTCTCCCTCTCCTGGGGGAGAGGGTCGGGGTGAGGGCGGTCGTCGTCACCTATCGTTTTCTTTTTCCTGCCGCGCTCTGGCATTAGCATTTCGACAAGCAATAACACAATCGCCGCCGCCAGCGGCCAGTGATAACGCTCGTGCATACGCTTCACCAATTTCTCCTGTCCTTCCGACTTCGGCAGCGGAGCGAGTCCTTTCTCGTAAAGCGTATCAATCGTCTTCGCCCCACGCATTGGGAGATAAAATCCACCCTCGGTCGCGCCAGCGATCTGTTGCAATAACGCTTCGTTCAATCGCGACTTCACCACGTTGCCCTCATCATCGCGGATGTAATCGGTTCTGCCCTTCGCGTCTTTGACTCGTAGCAGTTCACCTTCCGTCGTGCCGATCCCGATGGTGAAAATTTTCATGCCTTCCTTCGCAGCGGCTTCGGCGGCGGCAACGGCATTCTCGTCGTTGTCTTCGCCATCGGTGAACAGCACGAGGACTTTGAAGTTGTCACCTTCCTTGAAAGCACCCAACGCAGTGTTGATGGCTTCGGCCACCGCCGTGCCGCCTTGGGGAATGATATTTACGTCCAGCGTCTCGACACTTTGCTTGAACGCATTGTCGTCAATCGTCAGCGGACATTGCAAAAACGCGCCGCCCGCAAACGCCACCAGACCGAGCCGATCCGACTTGGCCTGCTGCATCAGATCGAGTGCGGCGAGTTTGGCGCGCTGCAAACGATTCGGTGCAATATCCTCAGCGAGCATGGACTTCGAGGTATCAATTGCCACGACGATGTCCAAACCTTTCTGCTTGGATTCCTGCCAAGTGAAACCCCATTGCGGTCGAGCGAGTGCGATGATCAATAAGGCGAATGCGACGGTGATCAAAGTGAACCGCACCTTTTGCCGTGTCGGCGAAACACCAGAGATCAAACTTGGCAGCAATCGCGCCTGAATAAATTGTGTCATCAGCCGCTGCCGCTCGCGCATGGCCCACCAGAAGAACACTACCAACGCTGGCAGAACAATTAGCAGCGACCAGAGAATATGTCCGTAGGCAAATGTCATGGCAGCCTCCTTAGCACAGTTTGCCCGAGCGTGACTTCTGCTGTCAGCACGACGATTCCCAGCGTGATGAGCCAGGCGAATAACTCCGTGTGTTGCGCAAACTTTTTCACATCAGCCTCAGTCTTTTCAAGTTTATCTATGTCCGCGTATATGGCCTCGAAGTTCGCCGCATTGTCAGCGCGATAATATTTGCCGCCGGTCATGTCTGCGATCTTTGTCAGCGTATCCTCATCAATATCCACGGCCACCATCTGATAACCGCGCCGACCGAACATGTCTGTGCCGGGCATTGGCGCTTGCCCGCGTGTGCCGACGCCGATGGTGTAGCATTTAACACCGAGCGCCTTTGCTGCTTCGGCAGCCGTGAGGGGATCAATCTTGCCCGCATTGTTCTGTCCGTCGGTCATCAGAATCACGATCTTGCTCTTAGACTTCAACTCGCGCAGTCGGTTCACGCCGGTGCTGAGCGCCGAGCCGATGGCGGTTTGGTTTCCATTGATCGTGTTCAAATCCATCCGCTCCAGATTTTTTAACAGAAAATCGTGATCCAGCGTGATGGGTGACGCGATATAAGCCTGCGTGCCGAAAGCCACGAGACCGATGCGGTCGCTGCGGCGTTGTGCGATGAACTTTTGCAGAACGTCCTTCGCCATCACGACACGGTTCACGCGCTGGCCTTTGATCTCAAAATCCTCCGCCGCCATGCTGCCGGACAAATCGAATGCCACCACGATGTCCACGCCGCTGGCGGTGGCTTTGGTGGTGTCGAACTTGGTGAGGCGCGGCTGTGAGAGCGCGATGATGAGGATCGCGAGCACCAGCCAGCGTAAAGCCGCGAGAAATCCGCCCGCGTTTGATTTGCTGATCTCCTGCACGCCGCGCAGCAATTGCGTGGAGGAGTAGACGAATGCTGGCGGTTGACCGCGTCGCCCTTTCAACCACGCGGCGAGCGGTAGCAGCAGTAGCAACAACAGCAGGTATGGATGGCCAAACGTCATTTCGATTCGGGATTTATGGCAACCGGTTCAGTCTCTTCGACGAGCCGCAAGGCCGAGTAGTGCAACTCACGCAACTCAGTCTCGCCCGGTTCATACTTGGCGAATTTCACGAGATCGCAACTGGCGAGAAACTGACTGAGACTTTCCTTCTGCGACTTTGTGAGCAATTCAGTCGCGCTCAACTCGCGCAGGAATTCCTCTGTCGTCCGCTCGGGCGCGCGGAAGTTAAAGCGTTCTTCCAGATACAAGCGTTCTGCATCAGAGACAGCCACAACGAATGGTTTCGGCTGGGCGATGAGTGTGAGGGCTTCCTGTAATTTCTGCTTCGCCCGAACATGAGCGGAAATTGGAGGTGTTGCAGGAATGACCGCCGCACGCTTCCGCCATTTCAAGATGGCAATGATGACGGCGACAAAAATTACCGCTGCCAGAGTCCACCAAAGCCATTCGTAACCGCTGGGAATTTCTACCGGCGGCGCGATGTCGCGGATGTCCGTCGCGTTGGCCCTTGAAACTATTTGGTTCGTGCCCATGAGTTAGTGGTAACGACCGCCCTCACCCCGGCCCTCTCCCCCGGGAGAGGGAGATTATCTGCCGCCTCTCGCAAAAAACAGCGGCTTGAATTGCCAAGGGGTCTTCCGAAATTGGTAAAACGCGCGATTGCTATTCCCTCTCCTTGTGGGAGAGGCCTAGGGTGAGGGCGAGCGTTAAACATTCTTGGTCGCATGTTAATCATCCGTGCCGTCTCCGTTTCTCTCGCGTCTCAAAAAACTTTGCCAGCGCCACACCGTAGGGTTGATTCGTGCGCAACTGAATCGAATCGATGCCAGCGGAACGGAACAAACGCGCTGTATCTGTCTGCGCTTTCGCCTGACGTTCTGTGAACGCCTGCCGCTTGCGGGCATCGCGAGTGTTGATCTCGATGACTTCGCCGGTTTCAGCGTCACGCAGGACGAGGCGGCCCAGCGCAGGCAACTCCAGCTCGTAACGATCCGTGATTTGCACGGCGACGACGTCGTGGCGGCGGTTCACTTGCTTGAGCATTGTGAACGACGCTTGGGCCAGCGATTCCATCAGCATCATCTGCGGGCGCAAGCGACGACTGCCCTCACGTTTGGTTTCTGCTGGCGAGCCGATGAAGTCCGACACGACGACAGCGACAGCTTTGTGCGATTGCACGCGCAGCAGAAATTCCAGCGCCGTGTTCAAGT
>JAYUAV010000119.1:0-4393 GCA_043741175.1 Verrucomicrobiota bacterium | reverse complement strand
TGCGACGAATTTCAAATTGAACGGCGTGTGAAGATATTTCGTCGGGCCGGGCTGGGCGGCCAAGCCGAATCGCGCGGCCAGTTGTTCGGGATTCTTGTCCGCAATCGTCGCGGCATGAAGCAGCACCACGCCGCCGCCGCGCGCGAAGTATTCATCCAGTTGACGCAATCGCTCCGCGTTCCAATCGTGATTCCAAAAATAAAATACGAGGACCTTTGCGGTCTGAAACTGTTCCGCGCTTGGCCATTCCCATGCGTCCGTGACTTGCGTGTCTGGTGACTGTTGCAGCAGCGAGTGCCAGTTGGTTTGCCACGCAGGATAATCATGCTGGCCGAGGCCGTGATCTTGTTTGCTCGCGACAAGTACGATGGACAATGGCTGACTGCTGACTGCAGGCTGCGACGGCGACGGCGCGAGCGCATCAGGAATCTGCTCGCGCGTCCGCACCGGTGGCGCGTGCAGCAAGAACGTGAGCAGGTCGCGCTCATCACCATCGCTCAATCCATTCAACAACCCCGTCGGCATGATTGAAACGGAACTGGCGCGCAACTCTTTGATCTCCGCGCGCGGCACGGCGCGTTCCTTCCCATCCGCGCCGACGATTCGCAATCCGGTTTCGTCCTGTGCGCGGATGAATCCGGTGAGTTCCTCGTCGCGCCAACTGACATTGTAAGCGACGAAATCCGGATTGATGGATGCGTTGGGTTCTTTGATGTCGCGCAGCACCGACGACGCATCGCGGGACATCAGGATGTTCAAGCCGGGTCCGATCTTCCCGCCTTCGCCGCGAATCTGATGGCAGCGCGCGCACTGCAATCGCTCGCTTGAAAACAAATTCCGTCCGCGCTCAAAGTCGCCGCCTGCCAGAATTTCGGCTTGTGCGGGCGCGGGCGGGATCGGTGCTTCATTCGAGGCGGGCGTCATTATTTTTAGCCCACGAAGTTCAAGAGCAATGTCCACCGTGTGCCCCGCTCCGCGCTGGCCTGCGCGTTTGACGCCCGGCAGCGTGAGTGCGTGCGGCACGGGGCGAACGGCGGCATCGGTGCGGATGACCAGCACACGACCTTGATCCTCCAACGTTGCACTGAGAATTTTCAAAAATCCGCGCGGTGATGCTTCCTGCCGCTTCACGGCTTCATACGGCGGCTTCAAAACTTCAAAGCGATCCGCTGCGTCCACGAACTCTCCAAACTCCAGTTGCATCTCCGCCGTACACGCGGTGATGGACGGATCAATCGCCCGGTCGAATGCCACGCGTACTTCAGCGGGATTCGCATCATCAGACGAGTGATTTTTCCATTCCATCCACGCTTTGATGGGTTGCGGTGCTTTGGCGTTCGCGTAGGAGATTTTGAAAATCTTTCCATCGCCGCGCGGTCCTGTGCCCCAATCCGGCTGGCCACTGTGACAACAGACGTAAAGATCGCCCTTCGGCGAAATCGCCACATCCGTCGTGAGCATCGCGAGGCGCGCGATTAAAAACTTCTCGCCCGTGTAGCCCTTTGCAGTCTTGACCAGATGCACGCGCCAGATTTTCCCGCGACCTTCACCGGCGATGAACGCGTCGTCAGCCCATGAGGCCGGGCCGAAAACTTTTTGGCCGGGACTGATACCGCCGCGCGCCGATGGCTCGTTGAACACCAGGCCGCACGTTGACTGATGTTGCGGTCCGAACGCGACGACAGGTTCGTCACTCACCAGATCGGGCAGCCATTTCTCGTGGCGCGGTGGGAAACCGTAGTTGTGTCCGGGGATGATGTGATTCAATTCATCCAGCGCATTGCCGCCGGGACACCACGTCGCACCCTCCTGATCCGTCATGAACAGATCGCCACGGCGGTTGAATGCCAGCGTGTAGGGCACGCGGATTCCAGTGGCGAGAGTTTCCATATTTTTTCCGTCAGGCGAGAGTTTCTGAATCGTTCCGCGCTTGCTGTGGATGTCGTAATGCGAGACGCCGTCCTTGATGCGATGAGGATTCGAGTAATCCGCCGTGAGCAGACCGAAGTAAATATTTCCTTCACGATCCAACGTCACGCCCATCGCATCTGTGCCGCCGGTGGGAACGTCGGTTGGCGGCCAGTTGGTTGAAACGATGTCTTCAACATCTGCCCTGCTGTCGCCATCCGTGTCGCGGAGCAAAGAAATTTTCCCGTGCGAACTCACGTAAAGTCCGGCCTTTGACCAGGCCATGCCGACCGGCACGCTGAGAGTGGATTTGTCCCAGAACAATTTGTCCTCGTCTTCGAGACCGTCTCCATCCGTGTCCCGCAACAGATGCACACGACCGTCGTAGCCCAGTGCCGTGAGTTGCCCGTCGGGTGCGAAGCGGAGATTGTTGAGGTTGGGAAGTTTCACAGGCAGTTCTTGCACGGTGAATCCCGGCACGAGCATGTGGACGATGGGATTGGTCTCGCTCGTCGCAAGAGAAAAACTCAAAGTCCACAAGAACATGGCAAGGGCGAATCGCATGACGACTGAATAGCAGTTCAATCTTCTTAGGCAACTCCACATTCGCAACGGATGATTTGCAATCTGCGATTAAACCCACACCGATTCCGCCTTCCAATTACACGTCCAACTGTTCCGGCAGGCCGAGTATCTTGACGCTTGCGGTGATGCGGACGGGGATCGCGGATTCAGTCGTCAACTGGCCCAGCACGCGAATGTCTGGCGGAAACAAACTGGATGCGATCTTGTCCTTGCGGATTTCTTTGGCGATGCTGCCTTCAATGCGGCGACGCATCCGGTCTTCCACTTCGAGGGGCGCGATAAAGATTTTTTCCAACTTCAGATTGCGCTTGGCTTCTTCGATTAGTCGCGTGCTGTCGCGCAGAAACTCGTGAAGGCACTCGCGCCGCCCTTCTCGCCAGAGGCCGTCCCAGAGAACTTTCGATTCTCCTTTGGCAAGAGCTTCAGAATCGCTGATGCGATAATTCCCGCCGAGCGTGTTGATGATGTGTTCCTTCATCCGGTGATAAAACGACGTGCCCGTCTGTCCGATGTGCGTGATCCGATAAGCATCTCCGACGCGTATCGCCCAGAAATAAACGCCGCCCGCTTTGCGGTTCTTGGTGTCGGCGAGGACATCTTGTGTTTCAGAATAGGCCGGATGCGGCCCATCAAATTTGACGGTGAGGATTTTGGGAGTGCTGCTTGCCGCGTGTGTTGTTGCCATGAGTTGCTTTGGGTCTGTTTGATTTTTCTGAGAGTAAAGTCACCGGCGCAGGCGTGAAAGGGGAAACTTGAATGCCCTCCGGCGGCGCGGGTTGCTTTGACGCCGTCGCCAGCATTCCTTATCCTGTCAGCATCATGTCAGAACCCATCAATCATCCGCGCGATCCATTGCACGGCATCACGCTGGAAAGCATCCTCAATCAACTCGTGCAACGTCATGGTTGGATTGAGATGGGCCGACGCATCCCAATCCGATGTTTCCAATTTAATCCCACGGTGAAATCATCCCTCACGTTTCTGCGGAAGACTCCGTGGGCGCGCGAGAAGGTTGAGGGCTGGTTCATCTCGGAGCTGTGAACTTGCGTCGGGTAGTTTGCTGGCCGAATCAGCGCAAAGGCGCCAAGTAGCAAAGGCGCAAAGCAGAAACAAATATTTCAACAAGTGGTTGGCAACTGACAACCGCACAACAACGCTGCCAATCTCTGCGAACACATGTTTGTTTGATTCCTTTGCGTCTTCGCACCTTTGCGTCTTTGCGTTAAAAATCTTTCGGTTGAGATCCGTTGCGGATTGCACGTTGACGGCGCGGGGCGTGGTTGGTTTGCTATGTGAGATGTCTGAACACTCGCCCGCTCCTGTTTCCCCGCCGCATGTCGTCGGTGACAGTTATGATTTCCAAACCATCCGCACCGCGCTCGGTGGTCAACCGCTTCCGCCGAACTTTGTCATCCATCGCGATGGCGCGATCCTTGGCGTATGTCTCGGCCTGATGTGGAATCCGCTCGCTGAAAGTGATCCTGCTGAAGTCTGGGTCGGGCGCAAAGACCCGCTGCCGAAGTGGGGCGTTAAGTTGGCGGCCACGACCGGGCCGCTGCCGGTTTATGTGCGCCGCGAGGAAGGTGGCAACTGGTTTTACATCGGCCTGCACGAAGTGACCGGGAGCAGCACCGAGCCGAACGACATCCGCCATCGCCTCAAGCCGCCGGTCATCACGAGCATCTCGCGCATCGTTTATCTCAAGCGGCTTCATACAGTCGTAACACCGACGGACGTGAATCCATGAATCTGCTTTGACACGGATTTCACAGATTATCACAGATTAAATCCGTGCAATCAGTGTCTAAACCCTTTCGTGCATTGTGGCGACGCTGATCATTCAACCCATTCAATCGCTCGACGCTCCAGAGTTGGAGTTGTATCTCACGCTGCGACGCCT
>JAYUAV010000118.1:0-2975 GCA_043741175.1 Verrucomicrobiota bacterium | reverse complement strand
GTGTGATGTTGAATCTGCAACCAGTGCAAGTGCGCGCTTCTGTGGAAAAAGTCTTGGATGATTTCCGCACGCGTGCTGCAGCGAAATCTGTCTCACTCGCGAATGAGGCGGAGGAATTGACCGTGCGTGCGGATCAACGTCGTTTGGAACAAGTGCTGACGAATCTCGTGGATAACGCCGTGAAGTACGGCGGTGGCGACAGTCGCGTGATAGTGGGAGCGCGATTGAACGACGGGATGGTAGAGATGTTCGTGCAGGACAACGGGCCGGGATTGCCTGCGGAATCCTTGGAGCGTGTGTTCGAGAGATTTTATCGCGTGGACAAGGCGCGTTCGCGAGATCAAGGCGGAACGGGGCTGGGTTTATCCATCGTCAAACACATCGTGCAAAGCCACGGTGGGCGTGTCTGGGTGGAGAGCGAGCCGGGCAGGGGAGCAAAGTTTTTCTTCACGTTGCCAATGAATTGAGGCGCGACCGCTCTCTGCTGTCCGAAGATTTCTCCGCACATGCAAAATTTTTCAAAAAAACTATTGCACACCGAATCGCCTTTGCTACTCTCTGCGTCCCTTTCGCCTGAAAAACGGGAGGGCCAGTAAAGATCGCGAGCCGATAACTGATCTCCACAGCGGGGACGGGAATGATGGTTTGCCAGCTCCACGAGTTGCTCCTAACTGGAATCATTAAATTTTTTATGCCAGTCAAAACATTTAGACCGCTAACGCCGTCCCTGCGCTACGTCTCGTTCGCTGATTTCAGCGACATTACGAAGTTCAAGCCGGAAAAAAGCTTGGTCGAGATTCGCAAGAAAACAGGCGGTCGCAATCACTTTGGTCGCGCGACGGCGCGCGGCATCGGTGGCGGTCATAAACAAAAAATCCGCTCCGTTGATTTCAAGCGCAACAAGCACGGCGTCGAAGCTAGTGTCATCGCTATTGAGTATGACCCGATCCGGACGGCTCGTCTGGCTTTGCTGGAATATAAAGACGGCGAGAAGCGTTACATCATCGCGCCCGTTGGAGTTACTGTTGGTGCCAAGTTGATGAGCGGCCCGACTGCCCCTCCTGAAAATGGAAACTGTCTTCCGCTCCGTGCGATTCCTCTGGCATCTTCCATTCACAACATCGAAATGACTCCCGGTCGTGGCGGTCAGATGGTTCGTTCGGCGGGTGGTGCGGCGATCTTGATGTCTCGTGACGATGAGTTCGCGCAGATCAAATTGCCTTCCGGCGAAATCCGCCGTGCGAATCTGGACTGCTACGCGACTATTGGTCAGGTCGGCAACACGGAGCATGAGAAAGTTGTGCTCGGTAAAGCGGGTCGTTCACGTCATCGCGGCATCCGCCCGATCAGCCGTGGTGTGGCACGTAATCCGGTTGACCATCCAAACGGTGGTGGGCAGGGCAAGAGCAAGGGTGGTGGTGGTTGGCAGCAATTGACTTCTCCGTGGGGTCTGCAAGCCAAGGGTTATCGCACTCGCGACAAGCAGAAAATTTCCAATCGCTTCATTGTGGTTCGCCGCGATGGTGTTCCGATGAAACTCAAGTAAAAGATTATGGGACGTTCGATTAAAAAAGGTCCGTTCGTAGAAGGTCATCTCCTGGAAAAAGTCCAGAAGGCGAAAGCTACAAATTCCAAGACGCCGATCAAAACATGGTCGCGCCGTTCGATGATCACTCCCGAGTTCGTGGGGATCACGTTCGCCGTTCACAACGGAAAAGTATTTAACCCCGTCTTCGTGACGGACAACATGGTGGGCCACCGGCTCGGTGAATTTTCACTGACCCGTACGTTCAAGAAGCACGGCGCGCACACGGCCAAGGCGGAAGCGAAATAGTATGCAAACTTTTGCGATCATGAAAAACGTCCCGATGTCTCCGCAGAAGATGCGGGAAGTCGTGCGACAGATTCAAGGCTTGCCCGCATTGCAGGCGCAGGCTGTGTTGAAGTTTGTGCCGCGCAAATCCGCGCGCTTCGTCGCCAAGACGTTGGATTCGGCTATCGCGAATGCCGAACACAACAACAAGGTGAAGCCCGAATCCCTGTTGGTGAAGGAAGCTGTGGCGGGTGCGGCAGCTTCATTGCGGCGGTTCACGCCCAAAGCGCGCGGATCGGCTGGCCCGATCATCAAGCGCCGTTGCCACATTAAAATCACGGTCTCCGACGAGAAAAATTAGTATGGGACAAAAAACCAATCCAATCGGCCTGCGCCTTGCAGTCAACAAAGACTGGCGTTCCAAGTGGTATTCACCGAAGAAGGAATTCGGCAATCTGTTGGCTGAAGACCGCAAGATTCGCGAGATACTCAAGAAGAAACTCGAAACGGCCTCCGTGCCGAAGATTTTGATCGAACGCGCCGCAAGCCGTTGCCGCATCACGATCCTCACCGCTCGTCCGGGTGTTGTCATCGGTCGCAAAGGTTCCGAGATTGATAAGATCAAGGAAGACCTGAGCAAGATGACGGGCAAAGAAATCTACGTGGACATTCAGGAAGTGAAGTCCCCGGAGATTGACGCGCAGCTCGTCGCGGAAAACGTCGCGCTCCAGTTGGAACGCCGTGTTTCGTTCCGTCGCGCGATGAAGAAAGTTTTGCAGACGGCGAAAGATTTCGGTGCGGACGGAATCAAGATTCGTTGCGCTGGTCGTCTCGGCGGCGCGGAAATCGCCCGCGTTGAGAAATATCACTGGGGTCGGGTTCCGTTGCACACGTTGCGCGCGAACATTGATTACGGTTTTGCGGAAGCCAACACCGTTTATGGCAAGCTCGGCATCAAGTGCTGGATCTGCAAAGGTGAAAACAAACCGCAGAAGGCGAACAAGCCTGAAGCAGCGGCAGTGGTCGCCAGCTAATTTTAGAAAAGGGAATTTGATATGGCAATGCAACCGGCAAGAGTGAAGTTTCGCAAGATGCAGCGCGGCAATCGCGCGGGCATCGCGTATCGCGGCAGCAAGGTTTCTTTCGGCGAGTATGGTCTGAT
>JAYUAV010000117.1:0-5923 GCA_043741175.1 Verrucomicrobiota bacterium | reverse complement strand
ATGTTGTCCACGCTGTCTCCCAGCAGGCTCAACCAATCCCCGATCTGCTCCGGTTCAACTCCGGTCTTGCCTCGCACTTGTTCCGCCGTCCAAATCGTTTCTGATTTGTCATTTGGATTCAACAACCCTATGCCCGGCGCGACGAGTTGCATAAAATCTTTATCCGCGCTGGCGATCACCACTTCCATCGCCGCCTTCGCCGCTGCGTCCGTCACGAACGCAATGTAATCGTCCGCTTCCACGCCGTCCGCGCAATACGACGCGATGTTCGCCGCACCGAGATACCCGATGATCTCGTCCAGTTGCGATCCAAGATCGGCTGGCATCTCTGGCCTTTGCGCCTTGTAACCCGGCAACGCCTCGCGCCGTTCCGCGCTCAATCCTCCGTCCCACACCACGATCAGGTGACTGGGGTTCACCGTCGCCCGCATCTTGCCGAGCATCTTGATGAACCCGTAAATCGCATTCGTCGGTTTGCCCTCCGGCGAATTCAAACTGCGTATCGCATAAAACGCCCGGTAGGCATACGCGTGACCGTCAACGATCAGTATCTTCATTTTCGATTTACCATATACGATTTACGCGCTCAACTTCCGGCGACGCGTCAATCGTCATTCGTAAATCATTTCTTCCCGTTCACTTCCCCGCAGGCGCGTTCTGGTAGAAGGGCAAATCCTCATCCCGATGCGCGCGGTTACCAGCAGGGTCAATGATCGTAGGCGTCACAAAAATAATCAGGTTCTTCTTGCGCGTCTGCGACGACTCGCTGCGGAAGAGCTTGCCGACGAACGGCAGATCACCGATGACCGGCACCTTGTCCTTGATCTTGGTGACTTCGTCAGAAATCAAACCACCGAGCACCACCGTCTGGCCGTCCCACACAATGCAACTCGTGGTGACTTGACGCACGCGGAAGATGGGCAACGGAAGGATGGAAGATTCAGACGAACCACTCGGAAGCAATGCCTTCGGTACAAATATGGCCGCTGTCGCCAAGTCATATCCCACGAATTCGGTCAACGTTGGAATGATCGTCATCTGTATCGTGACACCATCCGCTGAAACGGTTGGCAACACGTCAATCACGGGGCCGAGTGGCACGGGCGATGTGGTCGGCGTTTGGAACGTGGCAGTCTGCGCCTGCACCGTCGTGTTGTTCCCATTGGCGCTGGAATTTTGCCCGCCGCCATTTTGTCCCTGCTGCTGATCCAAGCCAGTGACAATGGTTTTAACTTCAGAAACCGCGATCTGTGCCTGACGGCCACTGAGCGTGGTGACCTGACCTTCGTTCAACAGGTCAATGCCATCCCTCTGTTCAATGGCACGCAAAACAACTTTGAATTGAGGATCAGTGAGGATACCGGTGAAACTTGCAAGCGCAGGAGTGACCGAGTTATCACGACCAAAACTATTGCGGATACCCGATGTGATCAGACCGTCGGTCGCGGCTTGATTGATCAAAGTCGAAGCAGCACCAGTGAGGGGATTGGCGGGTGAACCCGGGAACGGCCCCGTCGCAGCACCATTCAACGATGGCTGTGTGCCGCCTGACACGGCACTTCTGCCGCCCCCTAGAATCATATTTCCAAAATACCAGTCAAAGCCGAGCGCCTTGTTGTCGTTCTGCGAAATTTCCGTGAAGCGGGTTTTGATATTGATCTGAGGCGGCGCGATATTCAGTACTTGGATGATTTTTTCGATGTCATCCAATTCAGAGTCGGTCGCCTTGACGAACAACGTGCCTTCGCGGTCATTGAAGAAAACAGTCTTGCCGAGAGTCGGGTCGAGATTGACTCCCATGATAATAAAGAACTGGCGAACTGCTGCATGAACAGATTCCATGTTGTTGGTGCGTGTCAACCCTGTGATACCGCTTCCACCCTGTCCACCGCCGCCGCCCTGTCCGCCACCACCGCCACCACCGCCACCCGACGAACCACTTGTAACACTGACACGCGGAATCACGACCGAACTTCCTCCTTGGCCACCCTGACCACCACCACCACCACCACCACCACCACCGCCGCTGGATGACTGAATGTCGAGCGTCAAACCGCTGACGCTTTCCAAGCCTTGACGGAAGGTGTTCGGATCCACATGAAAGGTGCGGGATGTGAGCTGAACAATCTCCTGACCCTTGAGCGAAACCACGACGGCGTAGTCCTCATAAGAAATTTTCAACGGAGTGCGGGCCACTTTCGTCACGGCATCCAAAATATCGGCCAGACGGACATCGCGCAGCGGAGGGTTGAGTTTGATTTCAATTCCAGCCACATCCACGGATTCTGACGGGGGTGCAGCCACAGGCAAACCCGTTGCCGGATCAATTCCCACCGGTGCGCCTGCCGAAGCGGGGGCTGAGTTTGGATTGACGATGATGTTGACGCCTTTCTTTTCGGTGTCGCGCTTACGGGCTTCCTCACTGAGAATGCGAACAACTTCACTGAGCGGCATCGTGTCTGGCGCGCCTTCAAACGGGAACATCTCAAACTTGATCGTATTCAGCTTGTTCACGATGGCCTGACGACCTTTGCCGGTGTGAATCTGGCTGTTGTTGAAAGCGTTGGGCACAGACAAGGAAGCACCTTTGTTGGGCTTCTCCCATGTGCTTGTCACTTTCAAAATCTCGTCAGCATTAGACTGGTCGGATTTTGCCTTATTGATCCGGTAACGCGCTTCGCGAACTGAATTGAACTGACGATTCGCGGCAGCGTTCTGAGGATCGAGAGCGAGTGCCATTTTCAATTCGGCTTCAGCCTGATCCAGTTTTCCGGCTTCGAGTAGGACGCGCGCGTTCGTGACGTGCGTTGCCGAGCTGATTTTATTGGTTCTGGAAGCCTTCACATCAGACACAACGTCTGGCGAAGGGATGACGCCTGCGAGTTCGGCGAGCGTCCGATCGTTGGCGGATTTCGCGGCAAGGGCAGAAGGATTCTTGGGATCGGCCTTGAGGATCAGCGCGAGTTGGGTTTGCACTTCGCGATAATCACCACGACGACGGGCGGCTTCGGCGAGTTGCAGGCGCACGGACGAGAACCCCTGCAATGCGCTGGCGGCTTCGGCTGCGGCATTGTTCGGCCCGATCTTTTCCACGAGCTCAACAGCGGCATCGTAAATTTTTGCGGCTGAAACCAGATCGCGGCGTGCGACAGCTTGTTGACCTTCGTCAATTTTCTGGCGCAACAGGATGAGGTTGGCCTCGCGATAGACCGCCTGGTTCACGGCGGCATCCACATCCGAGCTTTGCGCTTGGGCGATTGATGTGGAGGCGAGGGCTAATGCCAGGCTGAAGTAGATTGCTGCTTTTGTCATGATGACTTCTTCTTTTGCTTGATACTAAAAATAAAAAATGTCCCGTCCGTCACTGCGGAATGGGAACCGGCGTTTTTTTCTGGTTCGATTTTGCCAAGACTACAACTTCCGTCTTTGTGATGGCAACGATATTGTATTCTTCACCACCGAATTTGAGCGCGGCACCGACGCGTTGATTCAACCACGGCGGACGATTCTCCAACGGATACCTCAAGTCCACCGTATAACCATCCACGCGTTTGAACGGTTTTTCTTTCGAGACGCTCACAAGTTCCCCACCATCCACCAACTCAACCACCACCTCAGTCGGCGCGTCCGGCGGGCCTTTGACTTCGCGCAGGACGAACACTTCGTTCTTCTCGTCCTTTCTGGAGACGAAGGGCTTTCTGCCACGATTGGTCGCCTTGGCCGCCGCTTCACGTTCCACATACAACACGTAACGCGTGCCGCTGTCAGTGGTACTCACGGAGTCGAGTGTAATGGTTAGATAGAGCGGACGTTGATTCGTCACGATAAGTGCATCCGGTCCGGTTTCATTCCCGGTCTGAATTTTTATGAGCCGTCCGTCTGCGGCTTTCTGCCACAACAAGGGATTCAACACTTTGTTCGTGGTGGACAAATCCACAACTCCCGCCGTGGACAAGCGCGTGAAGCGCATCTGCTGCGTGGAAATGTTCAGAGGTTCGATGGCCTTGGTGGGCTTCTTAATGATATCGTCCGCCTGCTGCTGCTGCGCGGTGCGTTCGCTGGAAATCATCACGGGCAACATGGCAGCACTGACCACCAGCACCAGCAATACCGCGCCGAGGATGATCTTTTCGTAATGTTTTTTGAGCAAGTCCATGAGACTACTTTTGAGGAGGCAACAATTTGACGACGTGAATCAACATCGTGACCCGCAACTCCTTTTCCTTCAGGAAAACTTGGAGGCTGCTTTTCGCACCGGGTGACGTGGGGACAGGTTGAACGATGGGTGGCGCCACTGGTGCAGGACGAGCGTAGGGATTGTTGCGCGCGGCGCCGTAGCGGCCTAGTGCGCCTCCGCCTTCTTCGCCGACGCCGGGACGCGGATAGGCAGTCGGCGCAACCACCGGAGTCGGCTGGTAATAAACCGGGGCTACTGCCACATCCGTCATCGCCGATGCGGGAGCAGGCTCGCTGTTAATTGTTTTCACCAGCAATCCATAAGGCGACCGCGCAAATCCGGCCAACACACCAGAAAGCTCCGGCGTAAAGCATCGAAACGTCACTTCATACGGCGTGATGACGGATAGCTCGTTCGTCGTGGATGACTGATCGAGATAATCTGTCGGCGTGCCAGCCAAATCGTCGGGCGATCCCGGAACGCGCTCGCGGCGGATGGCTTCAAGCGAATTGACCTTGGCTTCGCTCAACACTTCGCAAATGGCTTTGACCTCGCCCAACTGAACCGTTAGCGGTTGCAATGTCCCATCGGCGAACTTCACCAACCCAGCCTGTTTCTCGAATGAAAAATTATACTTCGGCGGCAGGATTACGCTGTTGTTGGTGGCGTTTCGCTGCAGGTCACTGATCGTATCTTGCAACACTGCTTTGTAATCTTTGGAGGCGATGTTTGTTCCCTCTATCATCGCAGGGATGGATTGGAGGCGCGTTCCGAGTTTGGCTAGAAAAGCCTGTGCTTCCTTCTGCTGTTCTTTGGCCAACTCAATGTTGTTGATCTTGCCTTCACCGGGCGAAGGGTTAAGACCTTTTAAGCGCTTCAGCTCGGTGTAACCTTCAGTCAGTTTACCGGTCTGTTCAGCGCTGTTTTGCCAGCCGGAAAAGCTATACCAACCAGCCAAGCCCATGAGCACCAGAGCCACGACAGCACCGATGACGAACATCAGATTTCGTTTGATCCAGTCCATGTTATTGTTTCAAAGGCTTTTTTAGAGCGAGGGTGATTCCGAAGCTGAATGTGCCGGAAGCTTCGTCTTCAGCAATGGACGGGTCGAGCTGCGTTCCGGCAGCGTCAACTAGGCGGCTGGCGATCAACTCGGCGTGTACCGCATAGGCAATCTTGCTGTTCGCGGATGAAATCTGCTTCAAACTCACACCGCTACATTGCAGTTTGATTGTCCCTACTGCATTGGTGACGGCTGATCCGTCAGCCGCAACAGCCTGAACACCTGCATTAGCTCCATAAGGATTCGGGCGACCACCCTCTTCTTCCGCACTACGACGAGACGCCGCAGGATTACCATAGCGAGCGCGGAAAGCTGCATCCATTTCAGGATTCGCCACCGGCGTCGGCATTGCTGCGCTTCCAGCCGACGCAGCAGAAGCACCCGTCGTGGAATACGAGTTTAATGACACGATCCACACACCTGTGTCCGTCCCAAACTCCCGCTTGGTGGCATCTTCGGCGCGGATGAGAGCAGCCCGGATTTCCCGCAAA
Source organism: Verrucomicrobiota bacterium (assembly GCA_043741175.1). Taxonomy (GTDB): domain Bacteria; phylum Verrucomicrobiota; class Verrucomicrobiia; order Limisphaerales; family JADLHS01; genus JADLHS01. The sequence goes on along the minus strand of JAYUAV010000117.1, from coordinate 192 downwards.
ATATCAGCCCACATGTAACGCTCTTCGAGCCACTGCGAATACTGATCGGCGTTACCCTCGATCTTCTTCAAGTCGCCGTAAGCGCGCTTGAACTCTTGCTCCTTTTTTTGCAAATACGGAATTGAGTTCGTTGGCATGCTACCATCTGCGGGTTGCAGCCTCTCCAACTGATCTTTCTTCACCGTGGCCAGT
>JAYUAV010000116.1:0-4612 GCA_043741175.1 Verrucomicrobiota bacterium | reverse complement strand
TGATAGTATTGACGCATCCGCCGGAGGGTTTCGTCGAGTTTACCGCTGATCTCGCCGGAGTGGTATTGATTGTCGAACATGTCGGGGAATTTCCCGGAGGCGGAGAGTGCTTCGGACGGTGTTTGACCAGCGAGCACGGCAGGTTTCCAGCCGTGAACAGTGCGGCGCAATTGTGGTGAGCCGCTCACGGTTGCGGCGAGTTCCCACGCTTCCACGATGGAGACGCCTGCATTGATGAGAGCTTCCAGAGCCATCGAGAGTCGCGCAAGAGCGAGTTCGCGGCGACCTGTTCCAAGAATGGGAATGGGATGAAGCAATCGTTCGATGAGCGATCGCCAGGCTTCGCCATGTTTGCCTTGTCCGGCGTAAAGCAGCAGTGCGCCGATGAAATAAGTCGGGATCAACACACCAAAAGTTTTGAGCGCGTAGATGAACAAGCTGATTTTTCCGGTGAAAACATCTGCGAACGGCAGGATGAAGATCGCGAAGTGAAACAGGAAGACCGGATACGCGAGGTCAGAGATCATCTGTCGCGCCATGCGCGCGCGGTCGGTATAATAATCCGCCAGCACGCGGAAGCAGGCATCAATTCTGCCGCTGCGTTCACCCGCTTCGAGCAGGGCGATGTCGAAGGACGGAATCCAGTTACCCGTGTGTCTGAGAGCTTCGGTGAGCGTGCTGCCGTTGTTGATGTCATCAATGGCAGCGCGCAATGGCTTGCGAAACGCAGACGACGGCGGATGGCGTTCGATCTGTTCCAACGAGCGCAGGATGGGCAGTCCGGCTGCGGTGAGTTGGGAGAGTTGATGATAAAGTTCCGCGCGCCGGGTCAACTGGCCGGGTGTGATGACGATGGCACTGGGCGACATTTTGTTTGATCTGATATTTAACAGGAGACAACAGAGGGAACTGAGTTTTGTTAAGCATCACTTCGATCACCAACCAGTCTTTAGCTCGAAATCCCCAAAGGATTTCTCCGTTCGCTCTGTTTTCTCCTGTTCAACTATTGCCGAGCAAAAATAAAAGCGCCGGATTTGCACCCGGCGCTTTGCGAAAACTTACTCAGCCGACTCTGGCGTTCAGAGCGCGCCGTCAATCAACGATTTCAACTTGGGCTTGCCGCCTGCGATGCCGACTTGCTGGGCGACGATCTGGCCGCCTTTGAACACAAGAAACATCGGGATGGATTGCACGCGATAGGTGACGGCGAGTTGTTGGTTCGCGCCTTCATCAATGTTGAGCTTGGCGATCTTTGCCTTGCCGGTGTATTCGTCGGCCATCTCGTTCAGGACAGGAGCGACTTGTTTGCACGGGCCGCACCATTCAGCCCAAAAGTCCACGAGGACGGGCGTGACAGATTTCAGAACTTCGGCCTCAAAGTTTGCAGCGGTCAATGTGACGATAGCGGGAGATGCCATATTGAAAATTATTTGAATTGTGAATCAGTGAACGTAAGCCCGCAGTTCAAACCGGGGCGATGGCATACATGAATGCCAAATAGATTGCGCTTCCAACAGCGGCGAGTCCGGCGACCATCGCAGCAATGGCAAGAGCTTTGTCCAATCCGCTCACCGTCGCAGCGGCAGAAGCCGCAGGGCGGTTGGCGGGACGTTGTGCGGTAGGTGCCGCAGCGGCACCTGGCTTTTGCGCGACGGGTGCGGATGACGCGCGCGGAGCGAGGGCTGGAGGAGCGGACGCGGCAGATGTTGGTGCGGCAGGAGCCATGGGCGCACCGGCTGCACCGGTCGGGCCGCCGGGCGGCAGCGTGGGCAATTTGATTGTCGGTGCGGCGGATGGCTTCGGCGGAAGATTGATGCGGACGGTCTCCTTCTTGGGTTGAACCTTGCCGGTTTCTTTCTTCGGGGGCATCGCGCCAGCCGGGATATTTGGAATGTTCTCAGACATAAAATTATGTTGAGCAAAGATTAGAATCCTCTCCGGGTGTGTCAAACTCTTATTCCGTGAAGAAATGGCGGTTTGACTTCACTTGGATCAATGCGTAATCCGTAACCCGATTTATGACAGCCGCACAACTTTCCGTCGCGTTCTTCCTCCAGATGTTTGTCATTCTGGCGGTGGCGCGCGGCGTCGGCTTTCTCGCGCGGCGCATCGGTCAACCACAAGTCGTGGGCGAAATGGTGGCGGGTGTATTGCTTGGGCCTTCCCTGTTTGGATTGCTCGCGCCGGAATTGCAACAACACCTCTTTCCCAAAGAGTCCATGAAAGTCCTCTACGTCGGCGCGCAACTCGGCGCGGGGCTTTATATGTTTCTCGTTGGCTTGGAGTTCAAGACTAAATTGTTCCGCAGTCGCATCCGCAGCGCAGCGGCGGTGTCTTTGTCGGGAATGATTGTGCCGTTCGGGTTGGGAGCGTTGCTGGCGATCTGGCTCGTGGGCGTGCCCAATCTTTTCTCCGCGAAAGCCACGACGTTGGAGGCGATATTGTTCCTCGGCGCGGCGATGGCGATCACGGCGTTCCCCATGCTGGCGCGAATCATCTACGAACGCGGTTTGACGGGCACATCGCTCGGCACGCTTGCGCTGGCGGCAGGAGCGATTGATGACGCCGCAGCGTGGTGTGTGCTGGCTATCGTGCTAGCGAGCTTCGGCGATGGCCCGATGGTGGCCGTGAAAGCCATCGCTGGCGGCATCGCCTACGGCGTTATCATCACGACTATCGGCACGAAACTTTTGAAACCATTGGGCGATGCCGTGGAGCGCGAGGGCAAGCTCTCGAATACGGTTCTCGGTGTTGTGTTAATGTTGTTCATGATCGCCGCGTGGATGATGGATGCCATCGGAATTCATGCGGTGTTCGGCGGATTCCTGCTGGGTGTGGCGATGCCGCGCGGCGCGTTGACGCGGGAATTGCAGAAGCAACTTGAACCCATCACCGTGGTTCTCTTGCTGCCGATGTTTTTCACCTACTCCGGATTGAACACGCGCTTGGACATGGTCAACTCGCTCCAGATGTTCACCATTGCGGCGGTCGTGTTGCTTGCGGCATGTTTGGGCAAAGGCGTAGCGTGCTGGGCGGCGGCGCGAGCCACGGGGCAGGACAATCGCACCGCGCTCGCCGTCGGTGCGTTGATGAATGCGCGCGGCTTGATGGAACTCATCATCCTCAATATCGGACTTCAGAGAGGCGTGATTGAACCGGGACTGTTCTCTGTGATGGTGTTGATGGCCATCGTGACCACACTCATGGCGTCGCCGATGTTTGAATGGGTCTATGGCCGACACGCGCGTGCCAGTGGAAAACTCGGCGAGACGGAAGGGCTGGGATGAACCCGGTATCGTCGCCCCGATGAATGAAATCTGGCAGAGTGAATTCGTGGTAGCTCACACGGCATGTCTGGCGCGGAGCTTGAGACACTTCACTGGACGCGAACTGCTTTCAGGTTCACCCGATCCGCTCTCTCAGGCGCAAAAAGTTTTTGAGTCATCCTTCATCCTCGTCTCGCATGGTACCGAGGCTGACCCCGTGCTGAACTACGGCAATCGCGCTGCGCTTACTCTTTGGGAAATGACTTGGGAGGAATTAACGCGCACGCCATCACGCTTCACCGCAGAAGCGCCGAATCGCGAGGAGCGGGCACGATTGCTGGCGGAAGTGACGGCCAGCGGCTTCATTGACGACTACTCCGGCGTGCGGATTTCCAAGACAGGCCGCCGCTTCCGCATCCATCAAGCGACGGTTTGGAATCTCATCACGGAATCGGGTTCACCCTGCGGCCAAGCTGCGATGTTTGAGCAGTGGGAGTTTGTTTGAATTTTTATTCGGTCGCAGGTGCTGACTCGATAATCCCCAGCCTTCCAGCCTCATCACAAATCTTTGCGCCAAGCTTCTTCTTAATCTCCTCAAGTTTGGCAAAGCGCTCGCCTTCGAGTCCGGCTTCGACGAGACATTTTTTTACCTGCCACCAACCTGCATCCCAATGCTCGACTTTATATTTTGCCGTCGGCAAATCTTTGAAGTGTTTGAAAAAGGATTTGTAAATCTCGCGGGCGATTTCCACCAACTCCTCGCACTGTGAATCCAGTTTCTGTTCCGCAATCCACTTGGCCATGAAGCGGTCTTCGCCGTCGTGCTTCAACGAGCGCGTAATTTCTGAATCCGAAACATCCCACTTCTTAACGATGGAAGTTTTTAGCGGGAAGAAATGGTTGGTGATCTGATATGTCTCGCCTTTGTAGGCCACGTTGCGCAGCGACGCCGTCTGATTCGAATCGGCGAACAAATTCCACACGGTGCAGCGGCGGACGAAGCCCGCGCTTGGCTCACCCTCTGGCCGCAAAAACTGGTCGCGGTCATTCAGCCAGCTTTTCTTCACGTTCTTGCGAACAGCATGAACAATCATCGCTTTCTCGAAATTCTCAGGCACAACAGACAACGCGCCCGCGCTCACGTATGGCCCGGAAAGCAATGCGACGTTGTTGTGATGCTGCACATCGTTTCCGTTGCACATCAGCGACGCAAGAAAGCCTTCAGCGACACGGTCTCGAACATCCGTGTTGCCGCCCTTGACCGAAATCGCGCTGCCCAACGGCGGGAAAATCTCCGTGGCGTTCGGACGGTCAATCCACTTGCTCAAGAAGCGGTCGCGATGTTC